>DRQL01000044.1 GCA_011371465.1 Gammaproteobacteria bacterium
GACCAGCCGCTGATCACCGGCCTGCTCCAGCCGTTCGATCATACCCGGCGTCACATCCAGGCCACGCGCTTCCAGAACGCGCGGCACCAGCGCCATCCTCACCAGCGGGTCATGGGCTGTTTTGCGCGCCATCTCCCACAGCCCGTCGTGGGCGGGAAAATCCCCGTAGGCATAGCCGGCGTCGGCAAGCCGTTCACACAGCAGGCGGAAATGATACGCCTCTTCACGGGCCACACCGGCCCAGTCCCGGTAAAACGCCTCCGGCAGGCCGCGAAACCGGTACACCGCATCCCACGCCAGGTTGATGGCATTGAACTCGATATGCGCCAGTGCGTGCAACAGGGAAGCACGCCCCTGTACGCTGCCCAGGCGCCGGCGCGGCAAGTCCCGCGGCGCAACCAGGTCGGGGTGCGCCGGCCGCCCCGGTGTATCGATATCTCTGACGGCGGAGGTCTCTTCGTAGCTCAGCTGCCCGGCCTGAAGTGCCGCGTACACCTGTTCGGTCAGCTGACCTTTTACCACCGGGTCCGCACATTCCAGGCACTGCAACGCACATGCAAACAGGTGGTCGCCGGAAAGCTGTACAGCAATTTCATTCATGGCCATGGTCTCCCCGCATCGCTACCCTGCACTGTAGCAGGCCGGCGGCCACACAAGCATTGCTGTCCCGTTAAGCGGTCGCGCATGCGGTTGGAACGTACACAGCACATACGTTTTGAGCAACGTGGAGCAGCCCGGACATGGAAGCGGTATCACTGGATCAAGACACGCAACAGCTGCCATCCCTGGCCGCTCGACTGCCGCGTCCCTGCGGCAGACGGTCTTGATCCAGTGATACCGCTTCCATGTCCTCACCGATGTGCTCGCTTCTAAAGGTAACGGGACAGTAATGATAATTATAATAAATCAATATGTTATGCACTATACTTAATTCTTTTTATCCGGTAAATGCCGATTCATTTTTGACACAGGAGCTCGCTTGGGCGCATGCTCGAATAGCTGCTGCAGGGGGGCGAAACCATGGGTGAACAACAACACGTCCTTGAAGTCTATGAGCCCTATGAATACGAGGGGCAAAACCCGCTTACCGTCGAAGGGGTCACGGTGCTGTCCGGTCCCATGCGGGACAACTATTACCTGCTGCGCCTGGACACACCGGTCGAATTCGAACACGAAATGATCGAGCTGTTACTGGTGCTGCCCCACTACAACGGCGACAAGATCGAGCGGGCCGTCAACAGCACCTGTACGGTCAATATTTCCCGCGTACCCGGTGATTCCGACATCGCCTCCAGGAAACAGGTCAGCTTTGAAGACTTTCAGCGCTGGGGCGTAGGCAAGATCAGCCTGCTGGTCACGAACTAGTCACGAAGCAGGCGAATCCGGCCACTGACCTGCACACTGATACGGCTGGTACCCTGCTCCAGCGCCGGCGTACTCACGCTGGAACGGCTCAGCGCCTCGGCCCGCACAGGAACCACCGGGCGTTGCCCGCCACTGCGGATATTGATGTCCATCAACCGGTACTTTTTTGCACCCAGCGCAGCACGGATACGATCCGCGCGTGCCTGGTAGGCCTTCAGCGCCTGGTCCATCAGTTCGTCCTCGGCCTGCTGACGTCGCTCCGGCGATACCGAGAACTGCAGCGACTGCACCTGCAGGCGGCTCTGCAGGGTACCCACCAGCTGACTCAGCTGATCCACATCCTGCGCCTCCAGCCGCAGCTCCTGGCGCCCGCGCCAGCGCACAATCTTGCGGTTGTCACCGTAGACCGGGTAGGTCTGGTAATTCCCGCTCTGCACCGTCACCTGCCGGCTGGCCCGGGCCTGCTCCAGTGCCCAGGCCATGTCCTGGTTGATGGTATCCGCCAGCTCCGCCGGTTTGCGGTCCTCCGCCGTGGCAGTCAGCACCGCCAGCACCCGGTCATTAGCGACCTCACGCCCGACCTCGACCTGGAAACTCACCTGGTCTTCAGGGACAGCCGTTTCAGCCGAGGCCAGCGCAGAAAAAACCATGCCCAACGACCAGGATGCCAACAACAGATTTCGTAACAGATACATCATTCTCACCTCATAATTAAGCGGTGCTTTGCTTCCCCGGCGGCTTGTTTACAGACGCGCTGTACCTACGTCCCTGTACGCTCGACGGCAGCATCCCTGCTGCCGACGGTCTGTAAACAAGCCGCCGGGGAAGCAAAGCACACCTTTATCTAAGCCCGCGTGCCAGGTCCGCACACAGGTCATCAATTGATTCCAACCCGACCGCCACCCGCACCAGACCGTCGGAGATACCCGCTTCCGCACGCTGTTCCGGTGTCAGTCGACCGTGCGTAGTGGTCGCCGGGTGCGTGATGGTGGTCTTGGTATCGCCCAGGTTGGCGGTAATGGAACAGACACGGGTGGCATCGATCAGTTCCCAGGCCGCCTGCTGACCACCTTTCAGGTCGAAGGAGACGATACCGCCGAACGCAGACTGCTGCCGTGCCGCCAGTTCGTGCTGGGGGTGGGAGGCGAGCCCCGGATAGTACACCCGTTCAACGGCCGGCTGCTCCTGCAGCCAGTCCGCCAGTCGCTGTGCCGCAGCGCAATGCGCCTGCATACGGATGGCCAGGGTCTCCAGCCCCTTGAGGAATACCCAGGCATTGAACGGACTCATGGTCGGCCCGCAGGTGCGCAGAAAACCGTACACCCCCTCGCCAACGACGTCCTCGCGACCCACCACCGCGCCACCGACACAACGCCCCTGGCCGTCCAGGTACTTGGTCGCGGAATGAATCACGATATCCGCACCGAGCGCCAGCGGGCGCTGCAGCGCCGGGGTGCAGAAGCAGTTGTCCACCACCAGCAGACAGTCGCTGGCGTGTGCCAGGTCAGCCAGCGCACGGATGTCAGCGACTTCCGTCAGCGGATTGGAAGGCGTCTCGAGAAACAGCAGGCGCGTCTCGGGACGGATAGCAGCCTCCCAGGCTGACACGTCATCCTGCGCCACAAAGGTCGTGCTGATCCCGAATTTCTGCAGGTAATTATTGAACAGCAGGGTGGTACTGCCAAAGATACTGCGCGACGATACCAGGTGATCGCCGGACTGCAGCAGGCCCGCACAGGTTGCATAGATGGCCGCCATGCCCGACGCCGTCGCCACGCAACGTTCACCACCTTCCAGTGCCGCAAGCCGCTGTTCGAAAGTGCGCACGGTGGGGTTGGTAAAGCGCGAATAGATGTTCCCCGGCTGTTCCCCGGAAAAACGTGCAGCCGCCGCCGCCGCGTTTTCAAACACATAACTGGAAGTCGGAAAGATCGGTTCCGCGTGTTCTGCTTCCAGGGTACGCTGCTGCCCGGCACGAACCGCCAGTGTCTCAAAACCGGGTACTGTATCTTCTGTGTCGGGCATCACCCTCTCCTGTGTCGAACCGGTGGAACGGGCCAAAAAAAACCCGCCTTCGACTGGAAACGAAAGCAGGTGCCGTCGCTTTAGCCGAATTTATCAAGCGCCCGCAAGCTGATTCTCAAATCGGCGCAACACAAGGGTAGACAATTCCAGGCAGGCCGGTCAAGCGTTATTGTGCATCTCGATCACGGCGTCGTCGGCCAGCCGGCGTTCTTCCTTGGCCGAGTCACTGCGCAACTGCTCCAGGTGCGAGAGGTAATCGACGGTCACGCCACCGGTCACGTACTCGCCCGTAAACACCGAGCAGTCGAACGCCCCGATATCCGGGTTGCCCTTGCGCACCGCGTCGACCAGGTCCTCGATATCCTGGAACACCAGCCAGTCGGCGCCGATGGCGGTGGCGATCTGCGCCACATCCCTGCCGTGCGCGATCAGTTCCTCGCGGGTGGGCATGTCGATACCGTAGACATTGGGGAAACGAACCGGCGGGGCTGCCGAGGCGAAATAGACATTCTTCGCACCGGCATCGCGCGCCATCTGGATAATCTGCTGCGAGGTGGTGCCGCGCACAATGGAGTCGTCCACCAGCATGACGTTCTTGCCGCGGAACTCCAGGTCGATGGCGTTCAGCTTCTGGCGCACGGACTTCTTGCGCTCCTGCTGTCCCGGCATAATAAAGGTCCGGCCGATATAGCGGTTCTTGATAAAACCTTCCCGGTACTTGACGCCCAGGTTGTTGGCCAGCTGCAGGGCCGCGGTGCGACTGGTATCCGGGATCGGGATAACCACATCGATATCGTGTTGCGGGCGTTCGCGCAGGATCTTGTCCGCCAGCGCCTCACCCATGCGCAGGCGCGCCTTGTACACGGAGACGTTGTCGATGATCGAATCGGGCCGCGCCAGGTACACGTGTTCAAAAATACAGGGCGAGTACACCGGATGTTCGGCGCACTGGCGTTTGGCCATGCTGCCGTTTTTGCCCAGGAACACCGCTTCCCCGGGACGCACATCGTCGACCAGCTCGAAGCCCAGCGGGTTCAGGGCGACGCTCTCCGATGCCACCATGAACTCGACACCCTGCGCGGTCTCGCGACGGCCGTAGACCAGCGGCCGGATACCGTAGGGATCGCGGAACGCCACCACGCCGAAGCCGGTAATCATGGCCACCGCCGCATAGGCGCCACTGCAGCGACTGTGCACGGCGGACACCGCGTCGAACACGTCGTCTTCATTGATGCGCAGCTTGCCGCAGCGCTGCAGTTCGTGCGCGAACACGTTCAGCAGCACTTCGGAATCAGAGTCAGTGTTGAGGTGCCGCAGGTCTTCGCGGAACAGGTTCTGCTTCAGTTCCTCGGCATTGGTCAGGTTACCGTTATGCGCCAGGGTAATCCCGTACGGGGAGTTGACATAGAACGGCTGGGCCTCGGCGGAACTCTCGCAGCCGGCGGTCGGATAACGCACGTGTCCGATCCCCATGTTGCCGCGCAGGGTCAGCATGTGACGCGTGTGAAACACATCGCGCACCAGGCCGTTGTCCTTGCGCAACCAGAGTTTGCTGCCTTCGCAGGTCATGATACCGGCCGCATCCTGCCCGCGGTGCTGCAACACCGTCAGGGCGTCATAGATCGACTGGTTGACCGCGCCGTGAGAAACAATACCGACAATGCCACACACTAGTTTTGAACCTCGGTAAAAAAACCTGCGTTAGACTTCAGAAGCGGATGCGTTCCGCGATATCGGCAGGCAGGTAACTGCGCAACCACATGGCGATGTCCTGGAAGTAGCCCAGCAGCGCCGATTCCTGCCACCAGGGATCCCGGGGTATGCTGGTCAGACCGGCCAGCATCACCAGCACGGCCACGATGACCATGCCGCGGGCGATCCCGAACAGCATGCCCAGGATACGGTCGGTCGACGTCAGCCCGGTCTTGCTGATCAGCTGCCCCGCCAGGTAGTTCACCACCCCGCCCACCAGCAGGGTGCCGACAAACAGCAGGCCGAAAGCCACCACGTTGCGAATCGTCGGCGTCTCGATCCAGTCCCGCAGCAACCTGGAAAGATCGTGAAAGAACAACATGCCGATCCACAACGCGGCGATCCAGCTGAACAGCGAAAGCGCCTCTTTCACAAACCCGCGCCACAGGCTCAGTAACGCAGAGACCGCGATGATCACCAGCAGAATATAATCTACCCAGATCACCCTGCGCCCCGGCCCCGGGTGCGCCGTCCGTCGAAATCCTGCATGGGCCTATTTTACGCGAAGAGGACGGAACATGGCGACCGCTATTCAGGGATAGGAAAGCACCCGCCCCCTGATGCTGAGCCGCTCCTGTATCTGCTGCCGGTTCTGCTCGGCATCAGCCTTCTCCAGGAAGGGTCCGACACGCACCCGGTAATGCGCTTTCCCGTCCACCCGCGCTTTTTCCACCTGGGTGGTAAAACCGCTCTTGCGCAGCCGGTCGCGCAGGCTCAGCGCATTCTTTTCGGTAGAGAAACTGCCCACCTGCACCACCCAGCTGCCCAGCGGTCCCGGTTTTGCCGGCTTGTCCTGCGCTACAGGCGCTGCTGCGGGAGGTTCAGGTGCCGGCGCGGGCTTCACCGCTTCGGGCTCCGGTCGGGGTTCCGGTTCGGGCGGAGCAGGCGCCGGCGCGGCCTGCGGCGGTTTTTCCGGCTCAGTGACCGGCCGGGTATCGGTCTGGATCACCGACACCTCCGGTTCGTCCGGTATGGCGCCGGGCACCGGGAAAGCTTCCAGCGGTGCGCTGCTGGCCGGTTCCTGCGGCTCCGGCAGGGCTTCCATCTCCGGCACCAGGGTGCGGTTGGGGCCTTCCAGTATCATGGGCACGAAAATCACAGCCAGTGCCACCAGTACGATCGCGCCTACCAGGCGCTGTTTCAGCAATGCGTCCATCCTGCCTCGTCAGTCGGGCGGCGGCCGCCGGTTCAACCACTCGGCCACTGTAAAAAAAGAACCGCAGACCAGTATACGGTCACCGGGCCTGGCTGCGCTGTCCAGCCGGTCCGCGGCAGCCGCAACCGTCGGGCAGGCGTGCACGCGTTCCACCCCGGCGATCGCGGCCAGCCGCGCTGACAGTTGCTCCGCCGGCAGGGCCCGCTCGACCGCCAGGCCAACGGGGTACCAGCGGGATACCAGCGGATCCAGCACCCGCGTAAACGCGTCGATGTCCTTGTCGCGCATCATGCCCAGCACCGCGTGTGTCCTGCCCGCCAGCGGCAACTGCCTGAGCGCATCGACCAGCGCCAGCGCCGCCTGCGCATTATGGGACACATCCAGCACCTGTTCCACCCTGCCCGGCAGGCGCTGCACGCGCCCTGCAAGCTGAACCCACTGCAATCCCGCGCGCACCGATTTCTCATTCACCGGCAATCGTTCGGCAAGCAGGCCCAGCAGCATCAGCACCGCGGCGGCATTGGCCAGCTGGTGCGAGCCGGGCAGGGCCGGCCGGGGCAGGTCACGGTAACGACGCTGCCCGCCCTGCCAGTGCCAGCCGCGCGCGGCTTCCACCAGGCTGAAGTCCTGACCCAGCACCCGCAAATCCGCCCCGGCACGTTGCGCCACCTCACGCAGGCTGTCCGGCGGATCCGCATCACCACATACCGCGGGGCAGCCTGCGCGCAGGATGCCGGCTTTCTCACGCGCGATAGACGCGCGGTCGGCACCCAGCCATTCGGTATGATCGATACCGATACTGGTCAGCAACGCGGCGTCTGCATCGACGATATTCACGGCATCGAGGCGCCCGCCCAGCCCTACTTCCAGCAAGGCGACGTCCAGGCGCGCGCGGCGCATGATATCCAGCGCCGCCAGGGTACCGAATTCGAAATAGGTCAGGGAGTCATCTGCGCGGGCCGCATCGACGCGCGCAAAGGCATCACACAGGGCCTGGTCGCTAACCTCCTCCCCAGCCAGGCGGATGCGCTCGTTGTAGCGCAACAGGTGCGGCGAGGTATAGCACCCGACACGGTAGCCCGCCCGCAGCAGGATGGCTTCCAGCATGGCCACTGAGGAACCCTTGCCGTTGGTGCCCGCCACGGAAATCACCACGCGCGCCGGGTTACGGCAGTGCAGGCGGTCTGCAACCCGTCCCACCCGCTCCAGCCCGAGGTCGATCGCAGCGGGGTGCAGGGTTTCCTGCCAGTCCAGCCAGTCCTGCAGGGTGGCGAAGCGTGGGGATATCGTCATGTGCCGACGCATCCAGGGATGCGCAGTCTATGGAAAGCAGATTCTGGCAGCGCCGGTGCGGGCCACTAGCCGAGCGGCGCGTGGTGAGTCAGGACCGCCAGTACCGAAGCGATCCGTTCGCGCATTTCCCGCCGGTCGACGATCATGTCAATGGCGCCGTGCTCGAGCAGGAACTCGCTGCGCTGGAAACCTTCCGGCAGGGTTTCACGCACCGTCTGTTCGATGACGCGCGGACCGGCAAAACCGATCAGTGCCCGCGGTTCGGCGATATGGATGTCGCCCAGCATGGCCAGGCTGGCGGATACGCCACCCATGGTGGGGTCGGTCAACACCGAGACAAAGGGAATGCCGGCTCTCGACAGGCGCGCCAGCGCGGCGCTGGTCTTGGCCATCTGCATGAGGGACAGCAGGGCTTCCTGCATGCGCGCACCGCCGCTGGCGGAGAAACATACCAGCGGGATATTGTGATCCAGGCTGGTATTGACCGCACGCACGAAACGCTCCCCCACCACGGACCCCATGGAGCCGCCCATGAAGCCGAATTCAAACGCGGCCGCCACCAGCGGGACCCCTTCGACCTGGCCGCGCATGACCACCAGCGCGTCGGTTTCCTGGGTCGTTTTCTGCGCCAGTTTCAGCCGGTCGATGTATTTTTTGCTGTCCCTGAATTTCAGCGGGTCGACCGGCTGTACTTCCGCGCCGATCTCCTCGCGCGGTTCCGGGTCCAGGAACAGGTCGAGGCGTCGCCGGCTGCCGATACGCACGTGGTGATCGCACTTCGGACAGACGTCCTGGTTGCGCTCCAGCTCGGCGCGGTACAACACGGCATCACAGGACGTGCACTTGCTCCACAGGCCCTCGGGCACGGTGCGCTTGTCCTTGTTCTCGGTGCGGATGCGCGAAGGCATCAATTTTTCAAACCAGCTCATATCCTGTTCCTGCCTGTCCGCTGCACACAGCGCCTGACACGGGGCGCTCAGGCCCGGTCCATCGCCGCCCTCATGTCCGCGATCACCTGTGGCGCACGGGCCACAATCTCGCCCGGCCGATCAGCCAGCGCGGCGATGCGAGTGACCAGCGCACTGCCGACCACCACCGCGTCGGCCACCGCGGCGATCTGCGCCGCCGATTCCGCATCGCGAATACCGAAGCCGACCCCCACCGGCAAATCCGTATGACCGCGGATCTGTTCCAGCTTGTCCGCCACCGCCTGCACATCCAGGCGGTTCGCGCCGGTGACGCCCTTGAACGATACATAATAAAGGAAACCGCCACCGTTTTCCGTCATCCTGCGAATACGCTCCGCATCGCTGTTCGGGGCGGCGAGGAAGATCGGGTCCAGCTGCTCGGCCTTCAGGCAGGCCACCAGCTCGGCGGCCTCTTCCGGCGGCAGGTCCACGGTCAGCACGCCGTCGACACCAGCGGCATGCGCCGCCCTGGCAAAGGGTTCGTAGCCCATGACCTCGATCGGGTTCAGGTACCCCATCAATACCACCGGCGTGTCGCTGTCCTGTTCGCGAAAACTGCGCACCATGTCGAGCACCTGGTGCAGGCTGACGTGGTGCGCCAGCGCACGCTCGCAGGCCGCCTGGATCACCGGCCCGTCGGCCATGGGGTCCGAAAAAGGGACGCCGAGTTCCAGCACATCGGCACCGGCTTCCACCAGCGCGTGCAACAGGGGCACCGTCACCGATGGTTCGGGATCACCGGCGGTGATGTAGGGAATGAGCGCCTTGCGGCCACGCGCTCGCAACGATTCGAAACGTCCGGCAATCCGACTCATACCTGGATCCCTTCCAGTGCCGCCACCGTGTGGATGTCCTTGTCACCACGACCGGACAAATTCACAATCAGCAGCCTGTCCGCGGCCAGTTGCGGCGCCAGCTGCTGAGCCCAGGCCAGCGCGTGGCTCGATTCGAGTGCCGGGATAATACCTTCCGTGCGTGTCAGCGCGTGAAAAGCATCCAGCGCCTGTTCATCCGTGACCGCCACGTACTCTGCGCGACCGCTGTCCTTCAGCCAGGCGTGTTCGGGACCTACCCCCGGGTAGTCCAGGCCCGCGGATACCGAGTGGGTTTCGATGATCTGGCCGTCCTGGTCTTCCATCAGGTAGGTACGGTTACCGTGCAGCACGCCGGGGCGACCTGCGCATAGAGGCGCCGCGTGCTTGCCGCTGTCCAGACCATAACCGCCACCCTCGACGCCGTACATGGCCACGCCGTCATCATCGAGGAACGGGTGAAACAGGCCGATGGCATTGGACCCGCCGCCCACGCAGGCAATCAGCGCATCCGGCAGGCGGCCGGTCTGTTCCAGTACCTGCGCGCGTGCCTCGCGGCCAATGATGGTCTGGAAATTACGCACCATCGCCGGGTAGGGATGAGGACCAGCAACCGTGCCGATGATGTAAAACGTGTTGTCGACATTGGTCACCCAGTCGCGCATGGCTTCGTTCAGCGCATCTTTCAGCGTCCTGGATCCCGATTCGACCGACACCACCTCGGCACCCAGCAAACGCATGCGGTAGACATTGATGGCCTGGCGCTGGATGTCTTCGGCGCCCATGTACACCACGCATTCCAGACCCAGGCGCGCCGCCACGGTCGCGGTCGCCACGCCGTGCTGACCGGCACCGGTTTCCGCGATAATGCGTTTTTTGCCCAGGCGTTTGGCCAGCAACGCCTGGCCGACGGTATTGTTGACCTTGTGCGCCCCGGTATGGTTGAGGTCTTCGCGCTTCAGGTAGACCTGCGCACCGCCCAGTTGCCGGCTCCAGCGCTCCGCATGGTACAGCGGCGACGGGCGGCCGACGAATTGCGCCAGGTCATGGTCCAGTTCGGCCAGGAAATCCGCGTCCTGACCATACTTTTCCCAGGCCAGCCGCAGTTCCTCCAGCGGTTCCATCAGGGTCTCGGCAACGAAAATCCCGCCGTACGGCCCGAAATGCCCGCGGGCATCGGGTAAGCCGGTCAGCGGTAGCGACTCATCGGTTCGCCTGGTCTGCGTCACTGCGTTCTACTCCTCGTATGAAGTCCTGTATTTTCTGTGCCGATTTGATGCCTTTTTCGACCTCGACACCGCTGCTGGTATCGACCGCCCAGGGTCGGGTCCGGCGTACCGCCTCGCCCACCGTGTCCGCGGTCAGGCCACCGGCGAGAATCAGCGGCCTGCCGGCGGTGGCCGGCACCTGTGACCAGTCAAAGGCGACACCGCCACCACCGTGGGTACCCGGCTGCCAGGTGTCCAGCAGGAAGCCGCTGGCCTCGGGGTGCGACTGCATGGCTGCCTCCAGGTCCAGGCCGGGCTGCATGCCGATCGCCTTGATATAGGGCCGGCCGAACCCCGTACATCCGGCCGCCTTTTCGCTGCCGTGGAACTGCAGCGTATCCACCGGCACGGCCTGCAGCACCCTTTCCACCTGTTCACGCGACGCGTCGACGAACAGCGCCACCACACTGACAAAGGGGGGCAGCGCGCGGCAGATTTCCTGTGCCCGGGAAAGCTCCACGTAACGCGGGCTTGGCGGGTAAAACACCAGACCGATGGCATCGGCGCCTGCCTGTGCCGCCGCCTCGCCGTCTTCAACGCGGGTGATTCCACAGATTTTCACACGGGTTCGCATCAGGCGTACGGAAACAGGCAAACTAAAGCGCGTATGCTAGCAGAATCCGGCCTGTTCCGGGGATTTTCACTCTCGCTAACGAAATTCCGGCACCGCCCCGAGCGGCGCGATCCCGAAGCGCTCCGGGTAGCGCACGCCCACCAGGTACAGTCCGTCAGCGGGTGCTGTCACGCCGCCCCGGGCACGATCCCGCCGTTCCAGCACCGCCTGCACCCAGCGCGGTTCCTGTTGCCCGCTGCCGACCGCCATCAGCACGCCGGCAATGTTGCGCACCATGTGGTGCAGGAAGGCATTGGCGGTCACATCCAGGTACAGGAATTCGCCGCTGCGGCTGATATCCAGCCGCTGAATGGTGCGTACCGGGCTGTGCGCCTGGCACGCCAGCGCACGGAAGGAGGAAAAATCGTGCTCACCCAGCAGGTAGCGGGCGCCGGCCTGCATGCGCTCCCGGTCCAGCGGCCGGTGCTGCCAGGTGACCTGCCTGTGCAGGCGTGCGCTGCGCACTTCTCGGTTCAGGATGATATAGCGATAGCTGCGCTGCCGGGCCGAGAAACGCGCGTGAAAATCCGCTTCCACGGCACGCGCCCATAACAGGCGGACATCGGCCGGCAGGTTGGCGTTGGTGCCCAGCACCCAGGAGCGCTCGCGGCGCACCGCATCGCTGTCAAAATGGATGATCTGCCAGCTGGCGTGCACACCGGAATCGGTACGCCCGGCACACACCACCTGCACGGGGTGATTGGCCACCCTGGACAGGGCCGCTTCGACGTCAGCCTGTACCGAGCGCGCGTGCGGCTGCTGCTGCCAGCCGTGAAAGCCGGCGCCGTTATATTCTACTCCACAGGCTATCCGCATCCCGCCACCCTGCTGCTCCACCAGTTCTCCCCCGGACGAGTGCACATGACAGCGGCCATCGCGGGTACCGGCAGGCATTCTATCCTGACTGTCGCGTGGCCGCTAAACCGGCAAAAAAAATCCCCGCTGACGCGGGGATTTCCGGTTTGCCGTAGTACGTCGCGTTACGAGGAAGACGTCATCTGTTCCATGATGCTGCGCGCTTCTTCCTGCTGCTCGCTGTTTCCTTCTTCCACGACCTCGTCCAGGATGCTCTTCGCGCCGTCCGGGTCACCCATGTCGATATAGGCACGCGCCAGATCCAGCTTGGTCGAGATTTCGTCCAGGTCCGCGAGTTCGCCGTCACCTTCTGGCTCCTCGTCCGGCAGGGCCGCTTCGTCCAGGTCCAGGCCTTCCATGTCGAATTCCAGGGCACTGTCGTTGTTCACCGCGTCGGGTTCGACACTGTCCATGTCGACCTTCAGCCCGGGCGCCGTGGTATCCGGCTCGTCGGCTTCCGCTGCCGGCGGGGTGGACTCCACGCTGTCCGGTTTCTCTTCACTGTCCGGTTTCTCCTGTTCGGCATCGAACGACAGGTCGATATCGAACTCCAGGCCTTCCTCTTCACTTTCCGCCCGGGCAGCCGGTTCCGAT
This sequence comes from Gammaproteobacteria bacterium, assembly GCA_011371465.1. GTDB lineage: Bacteria > Pseudomonadota > Gammaproteobacteria > DSM-19610 > DSM-19610 > Thiogranum. The sequence continues at coordinate 12,702 of DRQL01000044.1, forward strand.
CCGGCCCCGGCATCGAGATTGAAATCGATGTCTTCGGACAGCGAATCCATTTCCGTGTCTTCGGCCGGCGCGACACCGGGTTCCCCGCCCGGCTGGTACAGCGGGTTGTCGGGGCTGATTTCACGCCCCATTTCGGCGACCTTGACCCACATCGGGTCCTCGCTGTTTTCCAGGCGCGCCAGGATTCCCTGGGCGTGGTCGTCAAACGCAGCCTGGTTCTTGCCGGCCAGGTAGACTTCGAGCAACTTGAGGTTCAGGTCCTCGTTTTCGGCATCCTTTTCCAGCGCATCGCTGATCAGGTCCTCTGCCTGCTGGTAGCGCCCATAGGCCAGGTAGACGTCTGCTTCGGCCAGCGGGTCCGCCTCGCCGTCATTCTTGATGGAACCCATGTCGCTGACCGCAAACTCGGACAGCAGCGAAGACTCGTTGTTGGAGGACTCGGTCGAGTCGGGCCCGGAAGCCACGATCTCGCTGTCCGAACTGCTCGATTCGCCGCGCGCAGCCTGCAGGATGCTCTCCTGGAATTCCGTCTCCACGCTGCGCTTGCGACGCAGACCGAAGAACGCCAGCAGGGCGAGTACCACGCCACCGGCACCCAGCCACAGCGGGTTATCCAGCAGTCGCTCGACAAACCCGGGCGGGGTGAAGGTGTCTTCGGCCACCGGTTCGCTAACCACCACTTCAGTTTCCGTAACGACCGTTTCAGGTTCGACTTCCGCCACCGGTTGTTCGGTCGCGATTTCTTCCGGCGCCTCGCCCTGGAAGGAGGGCTGTTCGATCCCGGGCACCACCGGCATGCTGTCATCCAGCGACGATTCCGTGCCGGCCGTGTCCTCAAGCGTGTCGCCCTGTTCCGCGTTTACCGTCTCGCCATCCGTTGCCACCTCCGCGGTCGCGTCCACTGCTTCACCGTTCTGCATGTCGGTAGCCATCGGCGTCTCACCGGCTACTGCCGGTGGTTCCATTCCCTCAGCCACCGTGTCAGCGTCGGCCGTCGCGGTTTCGGTTTCTGCCACGACGGCTTCCGCCGGTGCCTCGATACCGGCTTCAGCAGCCTCGCTTCCGGCCCGTGCCTGCAGCCGCGCCAGTTCATCATCCTTGAGCTGGATCAGGCGCTGCATATTCAGGATCTGTTCCTCGAGCACCGTCAGGCGCTCCGACATTTCCTCGCCCTGGCGACGTTGCGCTTCCAGCGCTTCATTGGCCATCAGCAGGTCCTGTTGCAGGGACTCCAGACCGGCAGTGCTGTCGGCTGCGGCGCCGCTGGCAGCGGCTTCCGCGGTTTCCGGGGAAACCAGGGTAAGGTGCGATTCAACCGGGGTGCCGGACGCGGCGGGAACCGTGCCATCACTCCGGGTCGGCGTCAGCAGGCCGCGGGCTTCACGCCACGCGGTATACTGGGCGCGAGACAGGCGCCTGGCTTCGGCGCGACTGATGGAGGTCAGTTCTTCACGGGACGGCACCCTGAGCACGTAGCCTGCCTTCAGGTTGTTGATGTTGTTGTCGGTAAACGCCTCGGGGTTGGCTCGCAGCAAACCCTGCATGGTCTGTTCGATAGTGACCCCGGTATCCGGCCTGACCTGCCGGGCGATGTTCCACAGGGTGTCATGGCGCTGTGTCGGGCCGTATTCACCCGGTGCCCGGTAGGCGGAATCCATCTGCGCCGTGTGGGTGACCCGTTGTACCGGTGCGGCTACCGGTGCGGGCTGTGCAGCCGCCCGTACAGCGGGCGCCTGCGGTACCGGGGCGGCCGCAGGCATGGTGGCCGGGGGATCGATCAGTACGGTGTATTCGCGCAACAGGCGTCCCTTGCTCCAGGACAGTTCGACCAGGAAATCGAGGAAGGGCTCGCGTACCGCGTCGTGGCTGGTGATCATGATCACCGGCCTGCCCTCGGCGTTGTTCTTTACGTGAAACCTGAGCTTGCTCAGGAACATGGGGCGGTCGATGCCCGCGTTGGCAAAAGCTTCCGAAGACCCGATCGAAACCTTGATCTCTTCCAGCTCCGAAGAGGTCGCCGAAAGCAGCTCGATTTCCGCATTAAGCGGCTGATTGAGCGCTGATTTCAGATCGATTTCGCCCAGTCCCAGGGCGGCCACATTTGCGCTGGCCAATGTACCCAGCATTGCCATTGCCAAGGCCGATTTCCTGAACATAAAAGTCCCCTTTTATCCTTGTCCGCAACAAAACGGCGAATCCGACCGGTCCATGGAACGGTCCTGCGCACGCCACCGGCAACCCTCAACCAGCACCTCCCAGCATATATCAGAGGTGGTTTTTTATCAGCAATTCAGCAATCTGAATGCTGTTCAGGGCTGCCCCTTTGCGCACATTATCGGCGACCACCCATAAATCTAAACCTCTGGGATGCGAGATATCTTCACGAATGCGACCTACGTACACCGGATCGCTGCCGGCACCCTCGGTGACCGCCGTCGGGTAGCCGCCGTCACGGGGCTCATCCAGCACCTTGATGCCCGGTGCGGCAGCCAGCAGCTCGCGGCACCGGTCCGCGCTCATTTTGTCGCGGGTTTCGATATGCACGGCCTCGGAATGCCCGAAAAACACCGGTACGCGCACCGCGGTGGGGTTCACCTGGATCTGTTCGTCCCCCATGATCTTGCGCGTTTCCCATACCATTTTCATTTCTTCCCTGGTATAGCCGTTGTCCTGGAACACGTCGATATGCGGCAACACGTTAAACGCGATCTGCCTGGGGTACACGCTGGCTTCTCTAGCTTTTGAATTCAACAGGTTGGCTGTCTGCCCCGCCAGTTCCTCGATGGCTTCCTTACCGGTGCCGGAGACCGCCTGGTAGGTGCAGACATTGATGCGCTCGATACCCACGGCGTCATAGATCGGCTTCAGCGCCACCAGCATCTGGATGGTGGAACAATTGGGGTTGGCGATGATGCCGTGATCCTTGTAGCGGGCAATCTGGTCGGGGTTGACCTCCGGTACCACCAGCGGAATTTCGTCGTCATAACGAAACTGCGAAGTATTGTCGATCACCACACAGCCGGCTGCCGCAGCCTTCGGCGCATATTCCTTTGATATGGAGGCGCCGGCGGAAAACAGCCCGATCTGCACACGGGAAAAATCAAAATCGGCCAGGTTCTGTATGGTAAGACTGCGGCCACCGAACTGCACCCGCTTGCCGGCGGAACGTTCGCTGGCCAGCGCATGAACTTCACCCACCGGGAACTTGCGCTCGGCAAGGATCTCCAGCATGACTTCACCCACCGCGCCCGTCGCCCCAACGACCGCTACATCAAATGTACGACTCATAACCTGCTCCTGACTGCTGAAAACGTAGCAACCCCGTCACCGCATGCGCGGTGGCGCGGCTTACCCTATCCTGACCATCAAGCCAGCGCTGCGACAACGGCATCACCCATCTGTACAGTACCCACGGTTGCCTGACCCTCGGCGGCAATATCCGGCGTGCGCAGCCCCTGGTCCAGCACCCGGCCTACCGCGGATTCGATACGATCGGCCGGTTCGGACTGGCCGAAACTGTAACGCAGCATCATGGCCACGGACAGGATGGTGGCCAGCGGGTTGGCCACGCCCTGCCCGGCGATGTCCGGCGCCGAACCGTGAATGGGTTCGTACATGCCCTTGCCATCCGCATCCAGTGAGGCCGAAGGCAGCATACCGATCGAGCCCGTCAGCATGGCCGCTGCGTCCGAGAGAATATCGCCGAACATATTACTGGTCACCACCACGTCAAACTGTTTGGGTGCGCGCACCAGCTGCATGGCGGCGTTGTCCACGTACATGTGGGTCAGTTCGACATCCGCGTACTCCTTCGCAATACGCAGCATGACCTGGCGCCACAGTTCGGTCACTTCCAGCACGTTGGCCTTGTCCACCGAGCACAGGCGCCTGCCACGCTTCTGCGCGATTTCGAACGCGGAACGACCGATACGTTCGATCTCCGATTCCCGGTAGACCAGCGTGTTGAAGCCTTCCTGCTCACCATTGTCCAGGGTGCGCACGCCGCGCGGCTTGCCGAAATAGATGCCGCCGGTCAGCTCGCGCACGATCATGATGTCCAGCCCGGACACCACTTCGGGTTTCAGCGTGGATGCCTCCGCCAGCTGCGGGTAGAGGATCGCCGGGCGCAGGTTGGAGAACAGTTCCAGTTCCGAACGCAGCCCCAGCAATCCCTGCTCCGGACGCAGCGGACGTTCCAGCGTTTCGTACTGTGGACCACCGACCGCACCCAGCAGGATGGCATCCGCTGCCCGCGCCTGGACCAGCGTCTCTTCCGGCAGCGGGTGGCCTTTGGCATCGTAGGCGGAACCGCCGACCAGGCCGTGCTCCAGCTCCACATCCAGCCCATCGGCCTGCAATCGTTCCAGTACCTTCACCGCTTCCGCAACAATCTCCGGGCCGATACCATCACCGGGGAGCACAAGAATTTTTTTCATAACCGTCTATCCTGGTATTCGCTTTCGAAATTCCTCATAACGTTCAGCCCGCCTCGAACAACCACGGGGCTTCCTTCCTGCGTCGTTGCTCGTAGGCACGAATTTCATCGACGTGCTGCAAGGTCAGGCCAATATCGTCCAGACCGTTGAGCAGGCAATACTTGCGGAATTCGTCCACTTCGAACCCGATCACCTCGCCTGCGGGTGTCGTGAGGGTCTGCGCCTCGAGATCGACTTTCAGGCGGTACCCTTCGCGGGCTTCGACTTCGGCAAACAGCCGATCCATGATTTCCGCATCCAGCACAATCGGCAGTACGCCGTTCTTGAAGCAGTTGTTGAAAAAAATGTCGGCAAAACTCGCTGCAATGACAACCCGGAAACCCGCGTCTTCCAGTGCCCACACGGCGTGTTCACGCGATGAACCGCAGCCGAAATTTTCCCGGCCCAGCAGAATCTGCGCACCGGCATAGCGCGGCTGGTTGAGCACGAAATCCGGGTTCAAACGACGTTGACTGTGATCCTGCCCCGGCTCCCCGGGATCCAGGTAACGCCAGTCGTCGAACAGGTTGGGGCCGAAACCGGTGCGTTTGACCGACTTGAGGTACTGCTTGGGGATAATGGCGTCGGTGTCCACGTTGGGTCGATCCAGTGGCGCCACCAGGCCGTTCAGTACTGAGAATTTTTCCATCGCTACGTTCCTGCCTGCCCAGGGCTTCAACCCGGTTCGTCCAGCTCACGGATATCGATAAAGTGTCCGGCCACGGCCGCGGCCGCCGCCATAGCCGGCCCCACCAGGTGGGTGCGTCCACCGGCGCCCTGCCGGCCCTCGAAATTCCGGTTCGAGGTCGAGGCACAGCGCTCGCCCGGCTCCAGCCGGTCGGCGTTCATGGCCAGGCACATGGAACAGCCCGGTTCACGCCATTCAAAGCCGGCCTCGATAAAAATTCGGTCCAGTCCCTCTGCTTCGGCCTGTCGCTTCACCAGGCCGGAACCCGGCACCACCATAGCCTGTTTGATATTGGCCGCGACCTTGCGCCCGTCAGCGACACTGGCGGCAGCGCGCAGGTCTTCGATCCGCGAGTTGGTGCAGGAGCCGATGAATACCCGGTCCAGGTGAATATCCGTGATCGGTGTTCCGGGCATGAGCCGCATATAGTCGAGCGCCTTGCGCATACCGGACTGTTTTACACTGTCGGTCTCGGTCTCGGGATCCGGCACGACACCGGTGATCGCCACCACCATTTCCGGGGACGTCCCCCAGGTGACCTGCGGCTGGATCCGCTCTGCATCCAGGGTTACGACACGGTCGAATTCGGCGCCTTCGTCACTGACCAGCGTACGCCAGTAGTTCACCGCGGCATCCCACTGCGCACCGGTGGGCGCAAACGGCCGGCCTTCTATATAGTCTATGGTCTTCTGGTCCACCGCGATCATCCCGGCACGCGCACCGGCCTCGATGGCCATGTTACATACCGTCATGCGACCTTCCAGCGACAGGGCCTCGATGGCACTGCCGGCAAACTCGATGGCATAGCCGGTGCCGCCCGCGGTGCCGATGGCACCGATGATGGCCAGCACCAGGTCCTTGGCGGTGACACCAGTGCCGATCTCACCCTCGACGCGCACCTGCATGTTTTTCGACTTTTTCTGGATCAGGCACTGGGTGGCCAGCACGTGTTCGACCTCGGAGGTCCCGATACCGAAAGCCAGGGCGCCGAAGGCGCCGTGGGTCGAGGTATGGGAGTCGCCACAGACCACCGTCATACCCGGCAGGGTCGCACCCTGCTCCGGACCAATGACGTGCACAATGCCCTGGCGGGCATCGTCCATGTGAAATTCGGTAATGGCGAAATCCGTACAGTTGCGGTCCAGGGTCTCGACCTGGATACGCGCGACCGGGTCAGCGATCCCGGCGACACCGTCGCTGCGCTGCGTGGTGGGTACATTGTGATCCGGCACCGCCAGCACGGAATCCCGGCGCCAGAGCGTACGCCCGGCCAGCCGCAGCCCCTCGAAGGCCTGCGGTGATGTCACTTCGTGGACCAGGTGGCGATCGATATAGATCAGCGCGGTGCCGTCGGCATCCTCGCGCACCCGGTGCGCTTCCCATAACTTGTCATACAGTGTTTTCGCGCCCATCACTCTCTCCAGCTTCCGGGGCAGCCTACGACGCAAACTCTAATAACACAAATTCATATTTTTCATGTTTTGTATTATTATTTGGAATATATGGACATCGCCAGCCTGAAAGCTTTCACGGCGGTTGCCGCAGCGGGTTCCTTTTCCGGCGCCGCCGAACACCTGTACCTGACCCAGCCGGCGGTCAGCAAACGCATTGCCGCGCTGGAGAACGAACTGGAAACCCGGCTGTTCGACCGCATCGGCCGCACCGTCACCCTCACGGAGGCCGGGCGCGCCCTGCTGCCGCGCGCCCGGCATATCCTGGTCGAACTGGAAGACAGCGTGCGCGCCCTTTCCAACCTGAGCGGCGAGGTACACGGCACGCTGCGTTTCGCGACCAGTCACCACATCGGCCTGCACCGACTGCCGCCCGCATTACAGGCCTTCACCCGGGCGTTCCCCGGGGTACGCCTGGATATCCGCTTCATGGACTCGGAAGAAGCCTGCGCCGCCGTCGAACACGGCGAACTGGAACTGGGCATCGTCACTCTGCCCCCGGTACCATCCCCTCACCTGACGACACAGACCGTGTGGGAAGATCCACTGAGTATCGTGGTCTCCAGTCACCATCCGCTGGCTGGACATTCGCGGGTCGAACTGAGCGAACTGGCCCGGCACCCGGCCATCCTGCCGGCTGCCAACACCTATACCCGGCAGATTGCCGAACAGGCGTTCGCAACCCTGGGACTGGAACTGGACATCGCGCTGTCCACCAATTACCTCGAAACCATCCGCATGCTGACCTCCGTCGGCATCGGCTGGAGCCTGCTGCCCGACACCATGCTGGACCGGCGTACCCGCAGGCTGCCCGTCCGGGAGCTTTCCCTGCAACGTTCGCTGGGCATTGTCCAGCACCGCGAACGGACCCTGTCGAATGCAGCGCGGGAACTGATCCGGCGCTTATCCTGATCGAAGCTGTGGTTAACCCCCGGCAGCCGTAAACCCCGGCATACGCAAGCGGCTGTGCTGGGCCTGCGGGGAAGGTTCATGCTAGAATATTACCTCTTATAACCAGCCAGACAGTACGGTGATTGTCATGTCCGAGACGCAATTCAACGCCCGCCTGAACGATGAAATCAAGGTATCGCCGGAAGCGGTTGAACAGCTGATTGCCATTACCAGCAACGAAGACGACGTCAATGGCGTGCGTATTTTCGTGTCGGGCGGCGGCTGCGGCGGCATGAGCTACGGCATGACGCTGGTCGAACAGCCGGGCAAATACGACTGCGTGCTGGAAAAGGACGGCCTGAATATCTACGTCGACGCGGTCGCACTCGCGTTCCTGGAAGGTGTCGAAATCGACTACCGGACACAGGGCGTCAACAAGAGTTTTGTCTTCAAGAACGTGTTCGCCAACACCGGCGGCAGCGGCACCTGTGGCGCCTGCGGCGCTGCCGGCGGCGGTTGCGCCTGACGCCTTCCGCACCCCGCCTGCTGCTCATTGCACAGGCCAGCAGTTACCGCATCGCACCCTTTCTCCAGGCGGCACAGCGCATGGGACTGGAGGCGGTCATCGCATCCAGGGGCGCATTCTCCCTGGTGTCCGAAGTCCACGACGGGCTGCACGTCGACCTGGACAATACCGAATCCGCGCTGGCCGCTATTCTCGAAGCCGCTGCTCACACACCCTTTGCCGGCATCCTCGGCAGCGACGACAGTACGGTTGAACTGGCGGCGCACGCGGCGCAGGCGCTCGGTCTGCCGCATAACCCGCCACAGGCCGCCCGCCTGTCCCGGCGCAAGGATCTGGCGCGGGCCCACCTGGCGCTGGCCGGCTGCCCGGTTCCCCTGCACTGCCTGATCGATCTGCGCCGGCCGCTGCAGCCGCAAATGGCCGGCCTGCCCTGGCCCTGTGTCATCAAGCCACTCAACCTCTCCGCCAGTCGCGGGGTCATCCGCGCGGACGACGCAGACGGCTTTGTTGCTGCCTGCCGGCGTATACAACCCATCATTGCGGAAGCAAAGGATGATTTCGAGGCATCCCATGTGCTGGTCGAAGACTACATTGACGGGATCGAAGTCGCCTACGAAGGTTACCTGCACAACGGTGAACTCACCACGCTGGCGCTGTTCGACAAACCCGACCCCTTGCAGGGTCCCTACTTTGAAGAAACCATCTATGTCACTCCCTCGCGGCTGGATGAGCAAACCCGGGCCCGCATACAGCAACGCGTCGCCCAGGCCTGCGCGGCCTACGGTCTGCGTACCGGGCCGGTACACGCGGAACTGCGAATAGACGCACGGGATGCATGGATACTGGAAGTCGCCGCCCGCACCATCGGTGGTGACTGTGCACGCATCCTGGATGATGGCAGCGACTTCATGCTGGAAGAACTGGTGATCGCACTGGCTACCGGCAGGCCGGTGCAGACCAGCCCGTCGTACCAGGCACGCGGCGTGATGATGATCCCCATACGCAAGGGCGGTATCCTGCGACGCGTGGAAGGTATCCAGGCAGCACGCCGGGTGCCGGGCATCGAAAAAGTGGACATCCTGCTGCGTGAAGGCCAGGAACTGGTGCCCCTGCCCGAAGGCAACCAGTATCCCGGCTATATTTTTGCACGCGGTGACTCGGCGGACGAGGTCGTCCATGCGCTGAAGGAAGCCTGTGCCCGGCTTGATTTTGTGGTGGCCCCGCTGTTCAGGATCAGGTCGGGGTAAACATTCCCACACCGCTGCCGCGCTGCTATGATCGGCCACTCGATCCGCACATGGAGGTGCCAGATGACCATCAGTACAGCGTTACCCGCCCTTGCCCTTGCCGTACTCGTATCCGCCTGTTCTTCGTTTTCCCACACCAATATCCAGCAGGCTGACGGTGCCCCGGGGGAAAGCCGCGCCACCTTTGACATCTCTGCAGACCGGCCTGGCAGTGATCCGGATACCCTGATGATCCTTGCACTCTCGGGTGGCGGCAGCCGCGCTGCCTACCTGTCCGCCAGTGTCATGCTGCGGCTGGAAGAAGTCTTTGCGCAGGACGGCATCAACCTCCTGCACGAGGTCGACGCCATTTCCTCGGTCTCCGGCGGTTCGCTGCCTGCCGCCTACTACGTGATTTCCGCGGATGGCGAACCGGGTGCATACGGAAGGGTCTGGGACCGCGATACCGTCCAGGAACTGATGCGCAAAGACTATATCCGCCGCTGGTTCGGCAACTGGTTCTGGCCCACCAATATCGGCAAGTTCTGGTTTACCGCCTACGATCGCAGCGACATCATGGCACAGACCTTTGCCGACAACCTGTTTGACAACCTCAACAGCCTGCCACCGGGACGCGACCTGAAAATAGGGCAACTGCTGGAATCGAGACCCTACCTGGTCCTCAACTCGACCAATGGCACAGCCACGCCACCGCCGGAACAGGCGGGTGAGCCGGAACCGGCGGATCCTGCCAGGAATTTCGGCGCACGCTTCACCTTCACCGACCGGGATTTCGGCGCCATAGACTCCGACATCAACGACTACTCGCTGGCGCGGGCCGTGATGGCCACTGCAACCTTTCCCGCCGTTTTTAACTACATGACCCTGCAGGACTACCGGCACAGCGGCACAGCGGCGTGTGACAACAGGGACTGTTTCGTGCATGTATTCGATGGCGGGAATGCCGACAACCTGGGGCTGGAAAGTGTCGCCGGGATGCTGGACGAACTGCCCTGCCAGGCCGGCAACTACGACAGGCTGGTCGTCATCCTGGTGGATGCTTATACCAACAACAGCGGTATAGACAGCGCGAAGGCCGACCCGCGCGCGGGACTGGATTTTTTTGTCGATACCAATTTCCTCGATGCAACCGACAGCCTGCTGTCCGCCAACCGGGGTGAAAAACTGGAACATTTCAGGGAAGACTTCAGCGGGCGGTGCAGCGATCCGTCCAGGGCGGTTTTCTATCACATCCAGTTCGCGGATATCCGGGAAGAGCCGCTGAACCACCGACTGAACCGGATCAAAACCGATTTCAAAATCAGTAACGAGGATGCCGGCTACATTGACGAAGCGGTTGCAAAACTGCTGACCCCGCAGAATACCTGCCTCTCGGAAATCAGGGACCTGCTGGTCGACGGACAACACCAGGGCGAGCCGCTGTGCACCTACACGGTACCCGACTGAAGATGGCAGGCAGCCGGGTCGGCGCCGTCCTTGTCCTGCTGCTGGGCAACGCTTGCGCGGCCTCACGCCCCTGCGATACGTCTTTAGTCGACACCACCGTCACCCCTCAACCGCCTCATCCCTGCCGGGTGGACGGCTGCTCGATGGCGCCGGATGCTGATTTCGGTGATTGCTGTGACCGGCACGACGCGCGCTACTGGTCAGGCGGCAGCGCCGCGCAACGGCTACGCGCCGACCAGGCCTTGCGGGCGTGCATTACCAACGCGGGACATCCTTTTACCGCCGGACTGTATTACTACGCGGTGCGGGCAGGAGGCACGCCGCACCTGCCGACCCGCTGGCGCTGGGGGTTTGGCTGGGATTACCCGCGGGGATATACAGAACAGTCCGAAGAGCTGCCGGACAGCGGGACGGAACCCTGATCGGGGGACAGTATACTATTTTTTGCCGCCGCCACTCTGCCGGAAACCGGCCGGCAGCTGGCCGTAGTCACCCTCACCGAAGAAAAAACCGAGCATGTGTTTTTCGATCAGCTCGATGCTCTGCTCGTCGGCGGTACTCAGCCCGTTCTCGTTGATGATGGTGATCAGACGCTCGAGCCACTTTTCCCAGCCTTCCCGGGAGACATTCTCGAAAATCCGCTCGCCCAGTTCACCGGGATGCGGCGGTTTGTCCAGGCCTTCCGCCTCGGTCTTGAGCACTACACACTGCACCATTCTAGTCATGTTTACCCTCTGTACCGGCTGTTTCCGTCATTGAATCCTGTTCATATTTTTTCAACAGCACACCCTCGTCGCCACAGCAATCGGCCGAACACTTCCTGACCTGGTGCAGTTCCTGGCTGCTGCCATTGAGATATGCCTCGATGGGCAGGTTTTCCTTTGCGCAATCGCAACCCTTGTCATTATACACATAAATATTTTCCAGCCCGGCCCGTTCGGCGGCTTCACGCGCTGCGAACAGGGTGGCTTCCGGCGTGGGCGGAACATCACTCAGCCGGTAGGCCGGGAAAAAGCGGGTAATGTGCCAGGGGCTGTCCTTGCCCAGGTTGTCCCGCACCCAGCGGGCAATCTCGTAGTGTTCGCGGGGATCGTCATTCCTGCCCGGAATAATATTGGTACGAGTCTCTACGTGTATACCGAGATCGTGCGCTTTCCTGATCGAGTGCAGGACCTGCTCTACCGTTGCCGTCCGGCAGATTTCCCGGTAGAAGTCATCGCGCATGCTCTTGATATCCGAACAGAGTACATCGATATGCGGGGCAGCCAGTTCCAGTGCCTCGTCCGTTACGAAACTGTTGGAGACATAGACCGTGTACAGGCCCGCCTGGTGCGCAAGCTCGGCAACATCGATGACATACTCCAGCCACACGGCCGGTTCCGAATAGGTGAACGCGATGCCCTGCACGCCGGCTCTCTGCGCCGTCTCGACCAGCGACTGCGGGGTCACCCAGGCTTCCCTGGACTGCCCCCTGGCCAGGTCGTCCAGTGCCTGCACCCCCCAGGAGATATCCAGGTTGTGGCAACCGCCGCAGCGGAAACTGCAACCGTAGCTGCCGACTGACATGACCCGGGTACCGGGGCGGTAGTGTTTCACCGGTTTGTCCTCGATGGGGTCGATATCGATCGAGGACAGGATGCCGTAGGACAGGTTATAGAGCGTACCGTTGCGATTCACGTGCGCCTGGCAGAAACCGCGCTGACCGTGCCCGATCTTGCAGCGCCACAGGCACAGCTTGCAGCGGGTGGTACCGTTATCCAGCTTCTCCTGCAGACGGGTCTCGACCAGTTGATAACTTTCAGCAGTCACTTCAGTGCACCGACTTTACCAGTGTAAAGCAGGCAGTATAGGGTATTCACACCACATTTATCCTCCCGCCGCGTGTGGTTTGAGCCATTTACTCCGTCAGAAAGCGGGCATGGACAAAACCGGGACAGCACGGCAGGACGAGCTGGTCGCCCTGGACGCAAAAACGCGCCGTGCCGCTTGCCTGGAAACGGAGGGCCTCGACCAGACGGAACGCTCGCCCATCAACGAGGCAGGGATACACGATGCCCGGCCCGCAGGTGGCGCGCATGAAGTTAAACAGGCGCTGTGCCGGCCAGTCCGTGCTGACGGCATAATCCGCCTGCGTTGGAAAACCCTGGTAACTACTCTGCTCTTCCCGCTGTGCATGCCCTTTCCATTTACCCTGCCCATAGCGGGACAGTGCCTCGACCAGCAAGCGGCCGCCGGCTTCTGCCAGCAGTCGGCCGGCCTGTTGCAGGCTGATGCCATCCGCCATGGTCACGGTCGTCTGTGCAACGATGTCCCCCGCGTCCAGCTGCGCTGACATGCGATGCAGGGTCACGCCCATCGGGTTCACACCCTCGTGGAACTGCCAGAATACCGGGCTGGGACCACGGAAGGCCGGCAGCAGTGAGGGGTGCAGGTTGAAACAGCCCAGCCGGGGAACTGCACATACGGCTTCGGGAAGCCGGCGCGCAAAACAGGAAACAATCATGATGTCCGGCGCATACCGGCTGATCTGCCCGGCCGCCTCGTGCGCATCCGCTGACAGACGCAGCAGCGGCAGTTCGTTTGCCAGCGCTAGCGCTGGCAGGGTATCCGCGCCTTCGGTAACGACCGGCAGGGCTTGGCGCTGCGCCAGCGCATCACTACCGGCATCCACGACAACGGCGCAGGGACAAAAACCCGCCTCACACAGGGCCTGGAAGGGCAAGGTCGAGAGGGCTCCGGCGGAACCCGCGTAAAGCACCTTGTAACGATCCGCGGAAATACGTACCCCCTGCATGCAACGGCAACCAGGCCGGACAGCAACCGTCCACCCGACCCTGTATACTACGCGCCTCTATGAGCGGACCAGAATATGTTTTTGACGGAACACGTGAAAATTTCCGGCAGCTGGTGCTGGAAAATTCACACCGGGGTGCGGTGCTGGTCAACTACTGGGCGCCGGGTGCCGGTCCCTGTTTCCGCCTGTGGCAGGTACTCGAAGGCCTGAGCCAGGCCTACCAGGGACGTTTTCTGCTGGTCAACATCAATACCGATACGCAGAAATCACTGGTACGGGACAACGCCATCACCAGCGTGCCGACCATCAAGATCTACCGGAACGGCAGCGTGGTTGAATCCATCTACGGCGCGCAGTCGGAAAGCTCGCTGCGCGCCAGCATCGACCGGCACGTGTCACCGGCACGGGACACAGCCATTGGCGAGGCCATCCGGCAGTACCAGTCCGGTGACGTCGATGCCGCGCTGCAGACCCTCGCGCAGGCACACGCGGCCGCCCCGGTGGACCCGAAACCCTGTACCACGGCCATGAAGCTGTTGCTGCGTGAACAGCGCTACGCTGACGTCGAGGAGTATTATTCGACCCTGGCCACCGACGTTCAGGCAGAACCCGACATCAGCGCCTTGCGGGTACACGCCCGGATGCTGCACCTGGCGGAACAGGCGCCGCCCGTTGCGGAACTGGAACGCCGGCTGGCAGAAAACCCGGACCAGCTGGACGCGCTACTCAGCCGCGCCGCGCTGGCCATGGTGCAGGACGAGTATGAAACAGCGCTGGACCTTTTGCTGCGGGCACTGGAACAGGACCCGGGCTACCACGACGAACTGGCGCGCAAGGCCATGCTGGCGATCTTTGCCCTGCTGGGGAGCGAGCACGAACTGACCCGGCGTTACCAGGACGCCATGCGCCGGGTGTTGCACTGAGCCGGCAACCGGCCTGCCAGTGCCTGCCGCGGTCCGGAGACCGCTCCCGCACAGCAAAAAACCCTGGCGTGCCTAGTGCTTGCCCGGTGCCAGCGCCACCCCCCGGCGTTCCTGCAGGATATACGCCTGCAGCGCAATCATATCCGGGTCATCCAGTGCCAGCGGTTTGCTTTCCAGCGGGTTGCGGATACACCAGTTGATCATCTCGCCCAGGACCGCCACCTTGCCCAGTTGTTGCTGGAACTTGGGGTAGGTCTCCGCGTGGGTATTCGCCGCGTTGGGGTGGCATTGATCACAGGAAACCGTGTTCTCGTTCCCCAGCCCGCCATGAAACAGCTGCTCACCCTTGCTGACCACCGCTTCGTATTCCTGTTGCCAGCGGTCCAGGTCCTCGCGGGTGAAATTGTCAGCCTGCGCCGGTGACATACCCGCAACGCCGGCTGTAATCAGGATCGCACCGGCAACTGCCCGTTTTCTGCATCTGGTTATCATTGCCTCGTTCCTCTCGATCAATAGTGGGTCTGCGGCGGAATACGGTTCGCCGTGTCCTGGAACTGCGTGTCAGCGGGATGCCCTGCCCTGTCATCCCAGGCCACCACCCGGTTCTGGTTTCCCGGCAGCAGGTAATTGACGTCCACGCGACCGGTGTGCAGGTTGATGAACTGCCAGCCGGTGGCGTCGCGCTCGAAGAACGGGTCGGCCCGGTTCATGTTCACCGTGAGTTTGGGCAGGTAGCTGGCCTGCTGTTTATAGGTGGCGGGATACGGCCAGGGCCAGGCGGTGGCCATGGCCGCGTTGAAACTGATGTTGCCGATCTGGTTGGTCTGGATCTGGTGAACATGCCCGTACAGTACGTTGACCTTTTTAAAGGGCTTCAGCAAGGCCTGTACCTGTTCTGCATCTTCCGTCCAGAAATTCCAGCCCTTGTAGATTTTCTGCAGGGGGGAATGGGACATTACCACCAGCGGCGTATCCTTGCTGATCTTGTCGAGGTCGTCCTTCAGCCATGCGCGCTGTTGCTCGCCCACCATGAACGGCGAACCCTGCGGGTTATCCAGGCGCGCCATCTGGTGCATGCGTTCCGCGCCGCTCGGCCAACGGTTATGGGTCCAGTCGTTAAAGGTTTTGATGCTGTTCAGCACCACGAAATGAACCCCCTTGTGATCGAAGCTGTAATGGTCCGGTCCCAGGCGCTTGCGCCAGTGCTCGCCAAGATCCAGGTAGTAGTCATGCTCGCCCATGACGTAATGCACGTCACCACGCAGGGCCCCGAGCAGCTCCAGGCCGTGATCGATCTCTTCCGGTTTGCCCAGCTGGGCGATATCGCCGCCGTAGAAGATGAAATCCGGTCGCGGATCCATCAGGTTGGCCTCGGCGATGGCCCGGATCAGGCCCCGGTCCCAGTTACGCACGAATTCCCGGCCTTTCAGATGCGTCAGGTGGGAATCGGAAATATAGGCAAAGGTAAAGTTCTGCTCCGAAGTCTTGCCGAATGCCACGTCTACCAGGCTCAGGGGCAGACTGCTGGCGGCCAGCAAGGCGCCGCCCCGTTTCAAAAACTCACGTCGGTCGATCCTGCTCATGGTGTGTTCCCTCCACTTTTGACCTGTTCTTTTACCGATGGACTGGTCAGCGCCCTGAGAAAGGCGACCAGGTCTTTCTTCTGCCCGTCGGAAAGATCCAGCGGCCGTATACCACCGCTCAGGAAGGCAGATACCGGATCGGTATCCTTTACCCGGCCGCCGTTGTTATAGAAATCGACCACGTCTTCCAGGGTCTCCAGGCTGCCATCGTGCATATAGGGTTGCGTGAACTCGATATTACGCAGTGTCGGCGTCTTGAAAGCACCCACCTGGGTGAGATTCTCCGTTACCGCGAAGCGGCCGATCTCCGACATATTCCGGTTGGTGAGCACGGTGTGGTCGATATCCGCACCACCGTGTTTGGATTTCAGGAACGCTGCCGCCGTTTCTGCCTCCTTGCCGCGAATCCGTTTGAAACCGACCCCGATATTATGGAAACGATGGTCCATGAACAGGGCCTGGGTCTGCTCGATGCGGTGGCAGGAAACACAACGGCCCTGCTCCAGGAATACCTTCAGGCCGCGGACCTGGGCGGCGTCCATGGCGTCCTTTTCACCACCGTAGTAATAGCGGTCAAACGGTGAATCACCGGCAACAATGGTGCGTTCAAAACTGGCAATGGCCCTGGACACTTCCTGCATGGTGATATGCTCGCGGTCCACGCCAAACACTTTTTTGAATGCAGTCACATAGTCCGGGTCACTGCGAATGATGGCGAGTTCCGCATCGTGGTCAGGCAGGCCGCCTTCCACCGGGTTGACAGGCGGCTGTTTCGACTGACCCTCGAGGTCCGGTTCGCGACCGTCCAGGAACAGGGTCTTCATATACGCCGAGTTGATCACGGTGGGTGCATTGCGGGTACCGGTGAGCCCGTTGAAACCCTCGGAAACCGGCTTGTGATCGGTGAAGGCCTTGCTCTTTTCGTGGCAGGTCGAACAACTGACCTTGCCATCCGCGCTGATGCGCTGGTCGTGGAACAGCTTGTCTCCCAGAGCGATCTTTTCCGGGGTCTGCTGATTATCGGCAGGTATGGGTACCGGTGGCA
>DRQL01000045.1 GCA_011371465.1 Gammaproteobacteria bacterium
CTCTGACGTTTCGATCAACTCGTTGCCCGACTGCTTGCACAGCAGCGGAAAGTCATTGGCAGAACCCGGATCGGTAGCGACCACATGTAAAACCTGCCCTGCGGCGAGATCTCTCAGCCCTTTCTTGGCCTTCAGAATCGGCATGGGACAGTTAAGACCACGCGCATCCACTTCACAATCCGCCCTGGTAAGTACATCAGACATGTCATATCTCCTGGAAATTCAAAAAGGAAACCGGTTTTTCCTGCTCCCGGTCTGTATCGCCCGAATGGGCAATTGCTTTATCCGGTTCGAGGGGGCCGGCCAAAACACGGGAATGGGGAAAAGCGTGATGTCGGGTTACGGCGCTCTGCGCCTAACCCGACCTACGCGCTATTAACAGACACAGCGATTGGGGGCAGGTATGCTGTAAACCTGATGTGACGTTCGCCAAACCCTGTAGGTCGGATTAGCGTAAGCGTAATCCGACGGGCCTAACGTCGGGTTACGGCGCTGCGCACCTAACCCGACCTACGTGCTATTAACGGACACAGCGGTTGGGGGGATGCCGTGAACCTGGTGTGACGTTCGCCAAACCCTGTAGGTCGGATTAGCGTAAGCGTAATCCGACGGGCCTAACGTCGGGTTACGGCGCTGCGCACCTAACCCGACCTACGTGGTCCTGGTGGAATCATTGGCCGGTTATGAACTAACCGGCTGCTCCCGAATGCCCTGTAAGCCCGGGGATTGATACCTTGTCACCCCGCTTTTTGACGAGTCTCAGATTAGCAGGCTCACCATCACGGCCATCCCCAAAACCACCGCCGCTGCCATGGCAAGACCCCGGAGGTCAAGACCACCATAAGGTGCTGGCAGCATGCGCTGAGGCGGTTGCTGCACGTAGTACGGCTGCTTGGGGATGTGGATAGTGATGGTGCCGGCCTGCTCATCTTCATGAAGATCGAGCACAACACCGGTGCGTGTGGTAATACGCATGACGGATCTCCTTTTAGGCGCTTCGGCGGAATGCCACGCGGCCAAGCTGGTTCAAATTCGCGTTGGTAGTGTTATATCTGACCGACGGGGATCAGGTCAAGCCGCTGATTGCCCGGAGCGCCAGGACTGCGACCTGGGGTGATTGCCGGAAATAACTGTCATGGTAACTGCTTGTTTTTATGGTGCCGGAGAGAGGAATTGAACCCCCGACCTTCTCATTACGAGTGAGCTGCTCTACCGACTGAGCTACTCCGGCTTGAATTTGAACCCTGACCGCCGCAGTGGAGTGCTGCGGGGAAGCCGCATGTTACCGGGAATCCGGAAAATGTACACCCCGCCGCTTCCCGGTCAGCTGAATATGCCCTTCAGGGTATAGAAAAACAGGATGGACAACAGGCCGCCGGCCGGCAGTGTCACGATCCAGGACATGAAGATATTGCGCACCACGGTCAGGTTCAGCGCCTCCATGCCACGCGCCAGGCCGACGCCCAGCACGGCGCCCACCAGCGTATGAGTCGTTGAAATCGGCAGGCCGGTACCGGATGCCAGTACCACGGTGGAGGCGGCCGCGAGGGTGGCTGCAAATCCACGGCTCGGCGTGAGTTCCGTGATGCTGTTGCCGACGGTGGCAATAACCCGCTTGCCATACATGGCCAGGCCCAGCACGATACCGGTGCCACCGAGCAACAGCACCCAGATGGGCAGGGCCGATTTGGCCGCCACCTCGCCCCCGCTCTGGACAATACTGACCACCGCAGCCACCGGACCAATGGCATTGGCGACGTCGTTGGATCCGTGCGCAAAGGCCATGGCGCAGGCGGTCACGATCATCAGGACACCGAAGACACGCTCAACGTTGGCGTAATGGAAGTCCTTGTCCGCTGAGGGATCCAGCTTGATCCTGTTGACGAAGTACTTGCCCACCACCATCATGCCTGCCCCCACGAGAAGGGCATAGGTGTAGTTCTCAAGCGTCGTATTTTCCAGGCCGATGTGTTTCAGCCCTTTCAGGAAGGTAACCAGCGCAATGATGAAACCAACCAGAAAGATATAGTAGGGAACGTATTTCTTGGCCCGGTTGAACGGGTCGTCGGTATTCAGGATCAGGTTCTGTACACTGCGGAACAGGCTGTACGATATAAACCCGGCCAGCAGCGGAGACACCACCCAGCTGGCCACGATGTAACCCACCTTGCCCCATTTGACCGCATCCATGCCGATACCCACCATGGCAAAGCCGACAATGGCACCGACGATGGAATGGGTGGTTGAAACCGGCCAGCCGTTCCTGGAGGCAATCAACAGCCACACACCGGCGGCCAGCAGGGCGGCCAGCATGCCATAGATCAACAGTTCGGGCGAGGCAACCAACAGGTCTGCATCGACAATCCCTTTACGAATGGTCTTGGTGACCTGCCCTCCCGCGAGAAAGGCTCCGGCGAACTCGAACACCGCGGCGATGAGCACCGCCTGTTTGATGGTGAGTGCGCGGGAACCCACCGATGTCGCCATGGCATTGGCCACATCGTTGGCGCCGATACCCCAGGCCATGAACAGCCCGAATACACCGGCCAGGATAAGAAATACCGCGCCGTAGGTGACAATATGTTCCATGCGTCCTCCGCGGCTAACGCGCCAGCATCAACTGCAGGCGGCTGCCGACACGCTGGGCGCGGTCCGCGACATCACCCGTCCATTCGATGATCTCGTACAGGAACATGACATCAACCGGTGGCAAATCTTTTTCAACGGCAAACAGCTGCAGGCGGATATCCGCCTGCCAGGTGTCGGTATCGGATTCGATTTCATCGAGCTTCTGGATCATCTCCACGACCAGCTTGATTTCCTGGCCGCTGAAGCCGGTCCCCACCAGTTCATCGAGTTCATTGATGGCGCGGTTGGCCTGCTCGCAGGCATCCACGCAACGGCGCACGAATTTCCGGTAGCTGTCATGGATGACGGAGGGAATCACCATGCGCCGGCCAAGAATCACGCCGGCGATGTCCTTGGCCCGGTTGGCAATCTTGTCCTGCATGGCCAGCACTTCCAGCAGGTCCTGGCGTGATACCGGCATGAACAGGCCTTTGGGCAATTGCAGCCGCAATTCCTTTTTCAGCACGTCCGCTTCTTTTTCCATGGAGGAAATTTTGTGCTGACAGCTGGCGACCGTGTCCCAGTCTTCCCTGAACACGGCTTCAAAAAGCGGGATCAGTTCGGATACGCAGGCCAGCACCTTGGCCATGTGTTGCTGCATGGGTTTGACAGGCGAACTGCCAAAAATCCCGCTCATGTAACCGCCGACGGGCATATTGGTCTCCTTCCGGCACTGCTGCAGGAAAAATCAGAAGATTGAAGTTGCTGGATGTGCTCGCATTTTACTGCGCGCCAAAGAGAAAGCCAGTGATTTCTAGGTGCCCGAGGCCCGCTCCTGGCGCACCCGGATGATGACCTCCACGCTGTCCACTACGCTGCCCTCGGGGGCTTCCGGCAGCTGGTCAACGGGGATCTGGCCCGGGTCGATATCCGACAGTTCACCACTGTCGATGTTGTAGAAATGGTGGTGCACGCTGTTGTTGGTGTCGTAGAAAACCCGGTTGGGATCGACATTTACCTCGCGCAGGATACCCTTGTCGGCGAACAGGCCCAGGGTATTGTAAACCGTCGCCTTGGAAACCCGGCTGCCGGTAGCCTTGACCAGTTCCTGCACCTGGTCGGCGCTGACATGCTGATCACCGGTGAGCAATACCCGGGCGATCTGCACGCGCTGCCGGGTGGGCAGGATGTCACAGTCACGCAAACGTCTGGCGGCCTGATCGGCTGCAAGCACCGTAAAGGGGGCAGAATCGCTCATTCGGTGAGTATACGCTGGCGATTTAGACAAAGTCCAGATCGGTCAGGCGCCCCCGATTCCCTCCGTATTTTCAGGTAGATAGGGAGTGCTGTCGAGGATCGGAGGACGTCCGAGCAGCTGGTCTGCCAACAGGCGGGCGCTCGCCGGACCCAGTACCACACCGTTGCGGAAATGACCGGCATTGATATACAGGTTGCCGATGACGGGGTGCGGCCCCACCAGCGGGGTCCCGTCCGGACTGCCCGGCCGCAGGCCGGCCCAGTGCTTTTCGATCGGCAACGATGCCAGCGCAGGGATCAGTAGCACGGCACAGCGGCTCAGCTCGTCCAGCGCCTGCGGCGTGGTGTGTTTATCAAAACCGACATATTCCAGCGTACTGCCCACCAGCACGCGGCCGTCCCGGCGCGGGATCACGTAGTGCCCCTGGTAGAGGGTAATCCGCGACACCAGCCCGGGCGGCCCCTGGTACAGGATCATCTGGCCACGCACCGGACCGACCGGCAGGCGGATACCGGTCGATTGCAGCAGTTCCGCACTCCAGGCCCCGCCGGCGACCACAAAACAGTCTGCGCCCAGCGCTCCCGCCGGGGTTTGCACCGCCTGGACACGGTCCGCCTCGATCGTCCAGCCTGTGACCGGGCAGTCCGCGCGGATGTCCACACCCCGCTTGAGCAGTGCGGCACGCAGGGCCTGTGCGAGGCGGGGATTACGTACCTGCGCCACCTCGGGCAACCAGGCCGCGCTTTCCGGCGCCAGTCCGAGTGCCGGCTCGAGCCGGCGGGCC
>DRQL01000046.1 GCA_011371465.1 Gammaproteobacteria bacterium
AATAATCAAGAATAGAGTTCGGAGGTTCCGTCATGAAGATATTACGCCCAGCGCGGGTCGTCCCCGCATGCCTGCTGGCTTGTGCCGGTTTTTTCGCCAGTTCGGCGTCTCCTGGTGCACCACTCTACGACATTACCATCACCGGTCTGACTGATGTTGAGCATACCCGTAGTGACGGTTACCAGGCGAGCTACAACAGCTACTTGTTAAATCCTTCAGGGCAGGTGGTCGGCAGGTCTTCGCGCTATAACGGTGGTTCAACATATCTGGGGCAGAGCGCCTGGATTTACAGTGGTGGTTCGACTGCCAAGGTCGGCCTGATGGATGCCGAGCATACCAACAGCAACGGGTACCGCTGGAGCCAGGCGAATCAGTTGAACGCCGCCGGGCAAGTGGCCGGTATCTCCGCGCGCAGTCCCGCAGCAGGCCTCGGTTACAGCGTCTGGTTCTATGATGGACTGGCGTCCAGCAAAATTGGCCTGATCGGCAGCGAGTTTACCCGTAACGATGGCTACAGGAATAGTCAGACAGGACAGCTGAACAGCCTGAATAATGCCGGGCAGGTGATCGGCATATCCGAGCGTTACAATGGCGGTGCCACCTTTATCGGCACCGCTGCCTGGCTGTACCAGAGTGGCACCACGACCAGGATTGGTTTGCTGGATGCCGAACATTCGGGTAGCGGTGGTCTGCAATCCAGTTCGGTATCAATGCAGAACGCAGCCGGGCAAATATTGGGGGCGTCTACACGCTACAACGGGGGCGCGACGTCCCTGGGAAATACCCCCTGGGTATACGATGCCGGTACCACAACCCGTATCGGCCTGACCGGCGCGGCCTACACCCGTAACGACGGCTTCAGGCAAACGAGTACACTTATATTTAACGGTCTCAACGAGGCCGGGCAGGTGGTGGGGATGTCCACACGCTTTGATGGTACGGCGAGTGTGACGGGGTCTGGCGCCTGGTTTTATGGCGCGGGTACTACCACCGATATCAGCCTGACCGATGCCGAACATACCCGCAGTGATGGTTCCTACACCAGTCGCATTGAAACTTTTTCCGGACAACAATTTAATCAGGCCGGTCAGGTGCTCGGAACCTCTAACCGCTATAACGGCGGGACGACAGGTCTTGGCCGCACTGCCTGGCTCTATGATGGTAACGATGCAAGCCGGGTCACCCTCGGGTTTACCGATGCGGCGCATACCAGCAGCACGGGAGCCCGGTCCAGCCTTGGCATGCTTTTAAATGAGGCAGGGCAGGTGGCCGGCACTTCCACACGTTTCAATGGCGGAACAGCCTTTGCGGGAAGTACTGCCTGGCTGTATAGCGGCGGTACCACAACGGTCATTGGTCTGACCGATGCCGAGCATACCCGCGATGACGGGCGTCAGGACAACAATCCCCAGCGCCTCAATGAGGCCGGGCAGGTGGCCGGGAGTGCTACGCGCTACAACAGCACAGATGGCAGCGTGTTTCTCGGGGAGAGCGTATGGATGTACGACGGTTCAGGCACAACCAGGGTCAACCCGACCGGCACTGCCTTTACCCGCAATGATGGCTTGCAGAGTTCTTCACTCCAGTCACTCAACGAGGCCGGGCAGGTTACGGGTTTTTCCAGGCGCTACAACGGCACGGATGGCAGTGTGGATCTCGGGCAGACCGCCTGGTTTTATGACTCAACCCTTGGACAGACCTACGATATGGATTTCTCCATTCGTTCTGACGGCTACGCATTCAGCCGTTTTTCCTTGCTGAGTGATGCCGGGTTTGCACTGGGCTACTACGAACTGTTCGATGCCAGTGACGCGTTGCTCGGCAACCGTGCTATCTATTTCTCACCGGATGATGGCTGGCTGGAACTTGGCAGCCTGGTCGATGGCGGCCTGGCCCCTGGCGGCTGGGATTACCTCGCTGATGCGATTCTTGCCAACGGTGTTAACCAGGTCATCGGGGCGGGGTTGCTGAATGGCATGACGGGCGGGCAAATGACCTATCTGTTGACACCGCAGGCTGTTCCTGTTCCCGTGCCCGGCGCAGTGTGGCTTCTCGGTTCCGGTCTGCTCGGACTGGCCGGGGTTTCCAGACGCAAAAAATCAGCCTGAAATTGCATTGGTACATACAGTTCGCACGCCGGGTTACCAGGTTGTAGCCAGGCCGGTGTATCGTGGCCCAACAGGCAAGTGGAAAATTTATGCCGATAAACTGCAGCCATTGTTGGAATGGATCGCCCCGGTTATCGATGCGTTCAATTTCCGGGCTTGGCTCGTACCATCACCGAACCATAAAAAAAGGGCCGACGATCTCTCGTCAGCCCTCTTCGCTTGTTTGGCTCCCCGGGACAGGCTCGAACTGCCGACCTAGTGATTAACAGTCACCCGCTCTACCGACTGAGCTACCGGGGAATCGCGTTTCGCGAAGGGGAGGGATAATACGGAACTCGCCCAATCCGGTCAACAAATCGAAGGGCCGGCCGGCTAGCCGCCGATGGCTTTCTTCAGGCGCCCCAGCGCGTCTTCCAGGATTTCCATGGACGTGGCAAACGAGATCCTCAGGTAGCCGGGTGCCCCGAAAGCGGAGCCGGGGACCAGCGCAACCCCGGCCTTCTGCAGGAAATATTCGGCCAGTTCCACGTCGTCGTTGATGCCGTCCAGCCGGTCGATCACCTGGCTGAAATCCGGGAAGGAATAGAAGGTACCGTCCGCGGCGGTGCAGCGTACATCCGGGAAGGTGTTCAGCATCTGCAATACATAGTCATGCCGCTCCCGGAAGGCCTTGAGCATGGGGGCAATACAGGACTGGTCGCCGTCCAGGGCTTCCTGTGCCGCGGCCTGGGAGACGGCGGCGGGGTTGGAGGTGCTCTGCGACTGTATTTTTTTCATGGCCTGGACCAGGGTTTTCGGGCCGCCCGCGTAGCCGATGCGCCAGCCGGTCATGGCGTAGGCCTTGGAGACGCCGTTCAGCACCATGGTGCGCGGGTAGAGCGCTTCACAGGCATTGACGATGTTGACGAACGGTTCTTCGCTCCAGAGGATGTGTTCGTACATGTCGTCGGTGGCGATCAGTACCTGCGGGTGGCGCAGCAGCACCTCGGCCAGCTGTTCCAGCTCCTGCCGGGTGTAGGCGACGCCGGTCGGGTTGGACGGGCTGTTGATCACGAACAGGCGGGTTTTCGGGGTGATGGCGGCTTCCAGCTGTCCGGGGGTGATCTTGAAGCGCGTTTCCAGGCCGGCCTTGATGATGACCGGTTCGCCATCGGCCAGCCGCACCATGTCCGGGTAGGAGACCCAGTAGGGGGCCGGGATGATGACTTCGTCGCCGGGGTTCAGCAGCGCCTGGGCCAGGTTGTAGAAGCTCTGTTTGCCGCCGCAGGACACCAGGATCTGATCGGGCCGGTAATCGAGCCCGTTATCGCGCCGGAACTTGTTTATAATGGCGCTTTTGAGCTCCGCGGTGCCGTCCACGGCCGTGTAGCGTGTGGCGCCCTGGTGCAGGGCCCGGATCGCGGCCTCCTTGATGTGTTCGGGCGTGTCGAAGTCGGGTTCGCCCGCGCCCAGGCCGATGATGTCCTGGCCGGCGGCGCGCAGTTCGGCCGCTCGGGCGGTCACGGCGAGGGTGGGGGAGGGTTTGACCCGCTGTACACGTTGCGACAGGGTGATTTCGTTCACGCCGGGGTTCCTTGTTATTGAGTGGCTGTCTCAGCCTCACCCATGATACTGAAAGCGGACGCATTACTTAAACCCTGTGAGCGATAAATTTAACCTGGTTTGTGACATGAGCCCGGCGGGCGACCAGCCGGAGGCGATCCGGCAGCTGGTCGAGGGGCTGCAGGCGGGGCTCGCGCACCAGACGTTGCTGGGCGTGACCGGCTCCGGCAAGACCTTCACCATTGCCAACGTCATCCAGCAGGTGCAGCGCCCGACCCTGATCCTGGCGCCCAACAAGACGCTGGCCGCCCAGCTGTACGGCGAGATGAAGGAGTTCTTCCCGCACAACGCGGTGGAGTACTTTGTCTCCTATTACGACTACTACCAGCCGGAAGCCTACGTCCCCTCGTCGGACACCTTTATCGAAAAGGACGCCTCGATCAACGAGCACATCGAGCAGATGCGTCTGTCGGCTACCAAGGCATTGCTGGAACGCCGCGATACCGTGCTGGTGGCCTCGGTCTCGGCCATTTATGGCCTGGGGGATCCGCGTTCCTATTTAAGTATGGTATTGCACCTGGTGCGCGGCGACCGCATCGATCAGCGCGCTATCCTGCGGCGCCTGGCGGAACTGCAGTACACCCGCAACGATGTGGAACTGGCGCGCGCCACCTACCGGGTGCACGGCGAGGTGATCGACATCCACCCGGCGGAATCCGAGTACGAGGCGGTGCGCGTCGAGCTGTTCGATGACGAAATCGAAAACCTGTCCTATTTTGACCCGCTGACCGGTGAAGTGCTGCGGCGTGTGCCACGCCTGACCGTGTACCCGAAAAGTCACTACGTCACGCCGCGCCAGACCCTGCTGGACTCCATCGATCTCATCAAGGAAGAGCTGGCGGAACGCCTGGAAGTACTGCGCAACGAGGACAAGCTGGTGGAAGCCCAGCGGCTGGAACAACGCACCCGGTTCGATATCGAGATGATGGTCGAGCTGGGCTACTGCTCCGGTATCGAGAACTACTCCCGCTACCTGTCCGGCCGCAAGGCGGGCGAACCGCCGCCGACGCTGCTGGATTACCTGCCCGATGATGCGCTGGTGGTGGTGGACGAATCGCACGTCACCATTCCCCAGATCGGGGGCATGTACAAGGGTGACCGATCGCGGAAGACGACCCTGGTGGAATACGGGTTCCGGCTGCCCTCGGCGCTGGACAACCGGCCATTGCGTTTTGACGAATACGAGCGCGTGATCGGCCAGTCGATCTTTGTGTCGGCCACCCCGGGACCGTACGAGGCCGAGCACGCCGGTGCGGTAGTCGAACAGGTGGTGCGCCCGACCGGGCTGGTCGACCCCGAACTCGAGGTCCGGCCCGCCGGTACCCAGGTGGATGACCTGCTGTCGGAAATCCACAAGCGCGTGGCGGTGGAAGAACGCGTGCTGGTCACCACCCTGACCAAGCGCATGGCCGAGGACCTGACCGAATACCTGTCCGAGCACGGGGTGCGGGTGCGCTACCTGCACTCGGACGTCGATACCGTCGAGCGCGTGGAGATCATCCGCGACCTGCGCCTGGGC
>DRQL01000047.1 GCA_011371465.1 Gammaproteobacteria bacterium
GCTACCGGTGATGAGCAAAACAGATTTTTCAGCGCGGACAGCATATTCCCTTGCCAACATGAGCGGATCGGATCGGTAACCCACTCTTCCAACTCCTTTTTCGGCAGGGTTTATAGAGACTTGACTGAACAGGGGTCCATGCCCGGTGACGGCCCTACACGTACGGCAGTTCGCTGTAACCGGAGAGATACGTGTCCACTGCCCTGGCGCACTGGCGGCCTTCGCGGATCGCCCATACCACCAGCGACTGGCCGCGATGCATATCGCCACAGGTGAAAACACCTTCCGCACTGGTCGCATAGCCTTTATCGTTCGCCATCACGTTGCCACGGACATCCAGTTCGAGCGCCAGGTCGGCAAGCAGTCCCTCGTGCACCGGGTGTGCAAAACCGATCGCAATCAGTACCAGTTGTGCAGGCAAGCGCTGCGGCGGCTCCGGCATCGCTCGTTTCCGCCAGCGGCCGTCGCTGCCCTGCAGCCACTGCAGGCGTTGCAACAGCACGCAGGATACCCGGCCTGCATCACCGTCGAAGGCAACCGTATCCCAGCCCCAGATCCGCTTGCACCCTTCCGCATCGGTATCGGCAATGCGCAGTTGCGGCACCGGTTCGGGCCAGTAGTCCAGCACCTCGGCATGGCGCGGCGGCCGTTCGTGATACTGCACCTGCGTTACCCGCCGGGCCTGCTGGCGTATCGCCGTACCAACACAGTCATGCCCGGTATCACCACCCCCGATCACCACCACCTCCTTGCCACGTGCATCGATCAGCGTATCCGGATCAATCGCGCCACCCGCGACCCGCCGGTTCTGCTGGACCAGGTAAGGCATCGCGTAGTGTATGCCTTTCAGCTCGCACCCGGGCACCCTGACCTCACGCGCCTGTTCGGCACCGCAGGCCAGCACCACGGCGTCGGCACTCGCGCATACCTCATCCATGGTCCGGTTCACACCGACGTGCACACCGGTCCGGAACGCCACACCTTCGGTCACCAGCTGTGCCAGCCTGCGCTCCAGCACGGACTTCTCCAGGCGAAAGTCCGGGATGCCGTAGCGCAGCAAGCCACCGACCCGGTCCGATTTTTCCAGCACGGTCACTGCGTAACCGACGCGTACCAGTTGCTGCGCACAGGCCAGCCCCGCCGGACCGGAACCCACGACGGTGACATGCCGGTTCTTGCCACGCCGGCCTGCCTGGGGACGCACCCAGCCCTGTTGCCAGGCACGCTCGGCAATCGCCAGCTCGACGGCTTTGATGGTAACGGGACTGCCGGCGAGCCGCAGGGTGCAGGCGTGCTCACAGGGGGCCGGGCAGACGCGCCCGGTGATTTCGGGAAAGTTGTTGGTGGAATCCAGTTGCCGGTACGCGCGCTGCCAGTGTGCGTTGAACACCAGCGCGTTCCACTCCGGGATCAGGTTGTGGACCGGACAGGCGGTATGACAGCAGGGGGTGCCGCAATCCATGCAGCGGTTGGCCTGGCGCGTGGCCTGCCGGTCCGGCATGACCTGTACATACTCGCGCCAGTGCCGGACCCGCTGCGGAACCTTTTCCTTGCGGGCCTCCTGTCGCGGGTAGCGCAGAAAACCGTAGGGGTCGTCCATCGCAGAGTGGCCGTTACTGACATACTGCAAGTCTAGTCCACCGGCAAGCGCCGGGAGTGGAATCAGCCACAAGCTGCGGGGTTTTGAACCCTTATTTTACGGCGGACGCCACCCAGGGGGTGCCGCGCAAACGCAATACGCCGTCCTCTTTCAGCGCGTCCGCGGAAGTAATAACGTCATCGATAAACCAGCTGCGCGTGGCGCTGTCCATCTGGTTGACAAACTGCATAACCGGTGCGGCCATATCCGACATCGCTTCCCAGTACGCGCGCCCGCTGTCCAGTTCGATGAAATCGATTTCCATCTCCTGTAATTCGACATCCAGGAAACCGGCTGACTCGATCACGCTACGCAGGCGTTCGGGGTCGGCAAAGGCAAACAGGCCGGGCGTACCCGGCGGTGGTTTCGGTAGCTCCATGTACTTGCCCAGCGTCTGCATAAGCAAGCTGATGAAGGGGTTCTTTTCGGGAGCGGACCAGCAGGCAATCGATATCCGTGCGCCCGGTTTCATTAGCCTGTGCACGCGGCTCAGACACGCATCGGGTTCCGGCATGAACATCAGTCCCCAGCGTATGGTGACCGCATCGAAACGCTCCGCCGTGAACTGCAGTGTCTCTCCGTCATTACAAAGGAATTCGATATTGTCGAGCCCGGCCCGCTGCGCCTTGTCGCGCGCAAAGACCAGCATTTCCTCGACCAGGTCGGTACCGATCACGCTGCCGCGGTCACCGACCAGGCGGGCAGCGGAAATGGCCGGCTCACCGGTCCCGGAAGCGATATCGAGCACCTGGTGCCCTTCCCGGATACCGGCCCGCGCCAGCATCCACTCACTAACCGGTGCACCGCCCCGGCGTAACAGTTCGTCGCGACGGTGCCAGCCGGCTGCCACGGACATCCAGTTGTCGTGCTCGCGTGCCTTGAATGCTTCGGCTTCTGCTGATGACATGGTGTCTGCTCCTCCCTGATTACAATGGATGGTAAGCGGAAACTTCCGCCCGGATCGCCAGGCCCGTCACTCGACCGGGATTCCGGCCTGCGCCGGGATGACGGGTGCAAACCCGGTCAAAGTGCACCCCGACCGGTTTCCAGTGCCGGGTCGACCAGGCTCTCCTGCACCTGTCCCCTGGCCGCGCTGTAACTGAACGCCCCGGTAAATTCATGTTTGCGGTAGTCGATGTGTACGCAGTCCGGTACAAAACGCCCCTTGTCCAGCGCCAGCGGAAAATCTTCCGGTTCTGCACCGCCATCGATCAGCTTCAGGCTGCAGATCGCGTAGCGCACCACGTTGAAGGCCAGCCCCAGCCGGTCGGTCACCGGCACCACTTCGTCGGCCACTTCCACCGGGTCCCGGAACCAGACGCGCTTGGCCAGCATGCAGCCGAATATCAGGTGGACAACGGCAACCACCGGTTTATCCCGTCGCTGCAGTGCTTTTTCGGCACGGCGACTGATTTCCACGGTGACTTCCCGGCCGAACAGGATGATGGAATGCGGCATGCGATGTCCCCCCTTGATTCGCTGGCCTGATACTGACACGTCAGGTGGCTGCTGAAAAAGGTTAGAATATTCAGATAAGTTTGATAATAGCCCTAATTGGCATAGACTATATTCCTGTAACGAATAGAAAGGAACCCGCAGTGGACACCTTTGCCTCGATGACTATCTTCCGCCGCGTGGTGGAAGCCGGTAGTTTCTCCGCCGTGGCGCGCGAAACCGGCCTTTCCCAGCCCACCATCAGCAAGCACGTCATTGCCCTCGAAGAACGGCTCGGCACCCGGCTGCTGAACCGCAGCACCCGGCAACTCAACCTGACCGAGGCCGGCAAGGAACACTATGAATACTGTACCCGCATCCTCGACGAGCTGGCCGAGGCCGAAGCCAGTGTCGGTCGCGGCCAGTCGGAGACCGCTGGCACCCTGCGCATCAGCATGCCGATCGCCTTCGGCCGCCTGCAGGTGCTGCCCCACCTGTGGCAGTTCATGGCCGCCTACCCCGAGCTCAAACTGGACCTGATCCTGGACGACCACAACACCGACCTCGTCAAGGACGGCATCGACCTGGTAATCCGCATGGGACCGATGGCGGACTCCAGCCTGATTGCCAAACCGATCGGCACCTGTGCACGCGTTACCGTGGCCAGCCCTGCGTACATCGCCCGACACGGCAAACCCGCCACGCTGAACGACCTGAAAACCCACGAGTGCCTGGTGTTCACCCTGCTGGCGACGCGCAACATCTGGCATTTCACCGGCCGGAAGGGCGATGAAAACGTGCGGGTCAACGGCCGCTTCAGCACCAACAGCCCCGATGCTGTGCGCGAGGCCGTGCTGGCCGGCATGGGCATCGCCGTGGTGCCGCTTTGGCTGATCGATGGTTGCCTGGAAGACGGCCGCCTGCAGACCGTGCTGGATGACTATATCCCCATCCCCATGGCGGTGCATGCCGCCTACCTGGACCGGCGTTTCGTGGCAAGGAAGGTGCGTTACTTTATAGAGCACCTGCGCAACACACTGGAATCAACGGCCAGCAACGGTAGCGGGCCGGCAACCGCCGCTACTCGATAAAATCCAGCGTCTCCTGGATGCTTTCGACACCGGCACGTGCGCAGGCTTCATCCTTGTCACCACCGGGCGCCCCGCTCACCCCGATCGCACCCAGCAGACTGCCCGCCGCGCGGATGGGCACCGCACCGGCCAGCACCAGCACGTCGCCGAGTTCGTTCAGCTCGGCGCGGATATCCGCCCGGTTGCGGCTCAGGGCCGAGGTACTGGTCCCCGCAAGAATCGCTGCGTTGGCCTTGCGCTGCGCAAGCTCGGTATTGAAACGGCTGGCAAAGACATCGCGCATGACCACCTGCGGTACCGCGCTCCGGTCCACCACCACCACGCTCACCTGGTAACCGGAATCCGCACAGGACTGCACCGCGGCAGCGGCCGCCTGGCCGGCCAGGTCCAGCGTCATCAGACGATTTTCAAGCACGGCATTTTCCGCCTGCACCTGGCCCACCAGGAGCGCCAGCAGACAGGCCACGCGAACTGACTTCAATACCCATTGCATTTCGCTTCTCCTTCTAGCCGCCGACACCGGCAAGTTCATTGTGTTGCGAACGGATCAGGCGTTCCTTGGCCGGCCGCTTCAGTTTCTTGATGGCCGCCTCGCGCCGGCTGGCGCTGCTGCGGTCATGACCGGATTCCAGGTACACCAGCTGTTCGGGCTGCCGCCCGCGAAAATATTTGGCGCCGCGCTGTTCGGCGTGCTGTACCAGCCGTCGTTCGACGTCATTGCTGATCCCCGTGTACAGGGACTCATCACTGCACAGAATCATATATACCTGCCAGTTCATTCCGCGGCAACCAGCGCCGTGCCGCAGGCGCGACAGTGATAGCGAGCCTGCCCGCGCCGGATGCGGTTATGCCGGACACTGCTGAGCTGGTGGCTGGTGCAGTCGCAACGGTACGGGAAACGCTGCTGGCGGCGCACCGGGATGCCTTCCAGGTCGTAACGCGCGGTAGCGCGTGGCTCGGCGCCGAGCGCCCGCATGATCGCCTGCCATTCAACCCCGTGGGTACGGATATTACGCAAGCCGTACAGGCGGTCACTGATACAGTGCGCCACTTCGTGTGGCACGGTGATGGTCAGGCTGTTATCGAAGTACTTCGCAAACAGCCAGGGGTTGTAGCGGATTACCTGCTCACCGCGCCCCGACCGGTACATGCCCGCAGCACGCCCGCCCAGGTCGAAGCGGACCGGCAGCGCGCGGAATTCCAGCCGGAACCGTTCAGAGGCCCGGCGCAGGCAGTCCAGGGTTGCTTCCCGCACCTGTGCCTGTTGCCCGGCACTGATCGGTTCAATCATCACTGCGTGCGCCGGGTCCCTGCGGCGCGACAGCTGGTGAAAAAAGTCCGGTCCTGCTCGGCCTGCTGGCACTGGCCGCTGGCCGGGGTCATATAGTTCGGGCTGGCATTCGCCGCGCGTTCCCGCTGTTCCATATCGAGCAGCTGCCGTGCCGGGTCGCAGGCTTCTGCAGCGCTGCAGGCCCGGTCGACACCGCAGACCCGCCGCACCAGCTTCTCACAGGGGGAGTAACCGACGATCGGTGCGCCCACCCACTGGTCGGTCTCTGCGGCCGGCGGTTTTTTCGGCAGTTCACGGGCGCGCAGGATATCCTGGTTGGGAACCGCCGTGCCGGAACGTATGGTCAGCGTCGAACCGTCTTCCAGCTGGTGCACGCCATCCCAGAGCGGGGTCTCGACACCATTCCTGCGCAGCGTGGCGCGGTTGGTATCCGGATCGACCGTGACGGTACCGCCGCCCTTCAAGGGCGCCGACCACTGCGCCGCCTGCAAGGCGCCGGCGAAGACCAGCAGCAATGCTGCGCCGAAAACCCGTACGAGGGTAAAACGATTGTGTATTGACATACCCTGACAACTCCAAGATATTCAGGTGCCCAGTGTAACAAGCCTGCCGGACAGAAGGTATACGCCCATGGGACGCTACCGCCCGCCTGCCCCGAAATCCTCCCTCTACATCACCGCGGAGGGACACCGGCGTCTGCAGGAAGAACTGAACACCCTCTGGAAACGACGCGCCGTCGTCACCCGTGCACTGTCGGCCGCCGCAGCCGAAGGCGACCGCTCCGAAAACGCCGAATACATCTACCGCAAAAAAGAGCTGCGCGAAATCGACCGCCGCATCCGCTACCTGCAAAAACGCCTGCCGGAACTCAGGGTGGTATCGGAACCACCGGGCGACCGCAAGCGCGTTTTCTTCGGTGCGCAGGTTACACTGGAAAACGACGCCGGCGAGGAAGTCACCTACCGCATCGTCGGACCGGATGAATTCGACACCGCCAAAGGCTGGATCAGCATGGACTCGCCAATGGCGAAGGCGTTGATGAAAAAGACGCTGGATGACGAAGTGATATTGCGGCTTGGAGAGCGGGAGACGACTTTTGTCGTGCTGGAGATCCGCTATTGATGGCAGGCCGGTGTAGCCCCGGTCACAGGACCTGACTCAGGACACTTTTTTGTCCGCCGACGGCAAACCGGCCTTCCGGCGACTACGCTTCAATGCCAGACCGGCAGTCCGGGCGGAATATTTTTCTGCCCGCGTACGCCGGTGAAAGGACTCGATCAGTTCGCGATTGATCTTCGCAAAATAGATATCCTCTGCCGCCTTTTCCGCCAGCCTGAGTTGCTTGATAAAATCGCTCATGATCGGCCCCGTCCAGAAGGACTTAATATCAGAACATACTAATATATTAGCACGGCCAGGGCGGTGAATCAGAAATTTCAGAATATTTTGCTGCGGCATAATGTCGCAGTAACACATATAGCACCAACAAAAATGGCGGTCCGAAGACCGCCAGGCATTGGAGGAGCTGCATCGCCTAACGTCAGGCGCTGCAATCAGTTTTTAATGTAGTCGATAACAACGGACTGATCACTGACCTGGATCAACTCCGGTCAGGATAAAGGCCAGCGGGATTTCCAAACAACAACCATCGACCAATGGTTCCGTAAAAACCCCGTAGGTCGGGTCAGGCGCGCAGCGCCGTAACACGGCGTAATACTGTCGGATTACGCTGCGCTAATCCGACCTCCGGTTCGGGGTCACGCTGCTGTTACCGTTGCTGTAGGTTGGGTTAGCGCAGCGTAACCCAACAAGGTCATTCAACCACGCAGAAAGCCCGGTGCCGCTCGCGTTGTGTTTGTCGGATTACGCTGCGCGAACCCGACCTGCAGGATTCGGCCGGTAGATGAGATATCATTTGTATCATGCTGACTGATTACTGTCAGGCAAACCAAATGGAACAGTACAAACCAGGCTTTGGCTAAACGCCGCGCCTGGCGATCCAGATAATGTGGCGGGCACCTTTGGAACCGTGCGCCCGGACGCGGGTCTCCTCTGCCATGAAGCCGGTCTTTCGCAAACGCTGTGAAAAGCGCTGGTCCGGGCCGGCCGACCAGACTGCCAGTACGCCGCGGGGACGTAACGCTGCGTATGCCGCATTCAATCCGTTCAGGCTGTACAGCCAGTCATTTTCCCTGCGGGTGAGTCCTTCCGGACCGTTGTCCACATCCAGCAGGATGGCATCGTAGGTTTGCCGGCTGCTTCTGAGCAGGTTGGCCACATCCACTTCGTGCAGTTTTACACGAGCATCCTGCAGCGGATGGTCAGCGCAGGCTCCCAGCCATTCCCGGTTCCAGGCCA
Source organism: Gammaproteobacteria bacterium (assembly GCA_011371465.1). GTDB lineage: Bacteria > Pseudomonadota > Gammaproteobacteria > DSM-19610 > DSM-19610 > Thiogranum. Next base: position 7,814 of record DRQL01000047.1, read on the forward strand.
CCACGGCCGGCACGACTTCCGCCACGTCCACCCCTGCCTGCTCACCAAGCCGTCGCAATGCAGCCGCCAGCGTAAACCCCATGCCCAGTCCGCCAACGAGCAAGCGCGGCTGCGGGGTATCCGCCAGCCTGGCACAGGCGCGCTCTGCCAGCGCATCTTCGGAGCCATGTACCCGGCTGTTCATCAGTTCGCTGCCGCCAGCCAGCTTGATCGAGTATTCATCACCGCGCCGGTAAAGATGCAACTCGCCTCCATTGCCGGGCACCGGTGCGCTGTCGAGTAAAACCCAGGGATTCACGATTGCCTGACCGGACTGTGACTGCCCTGCAATGGCGCTCTTTTATCTTTCCAGACAGGCGTCATCGTTGCGTCGTTGTCATGCAGCTTGTTCCGTCACAAAAAAACCCCGCCGAAGCGGGGTTCTTCACATCGGTAATCCGACGAGGTCTTGCTCAGGAGGCAGTAACGTTCGCTGCCTGCAGGCCCTTGGGACCCTTTTCGATCTCGTAGGTGACCGGCTGACCTTCGGCCAGGGTCTTGAAACCCGAGCCCTGGATGGCGTTGAAATGCACGAATACGTCGTCACCGCCTTCATCCTGGGAAATAAAACCGAAACCTTTCGCTTCGTTGAACCACTTTACAGTACCTGTAGCCATATCACTTATACCTTAATCAATTAAAAAAACAGCGTTTGCGTACAGGTAATGAAACGAGAAAATCATGGGGAAACACGGAGGAGACAACCAAAACTGCGAATAACAATATCTGTAGCTGGACACACCATAAAGGAAGCCGAACGGGAATGCAAGAAATATAATTTATTTTTCAGAGGGATAAACCGGGACCATCCAGGCTGGTGCTACCCGGCACCCGGTCGGCCACGGCGCTTGCGCCCGCCTTTCCGGCCGGGTCGTTCCGTACCCGGCACATCCGGCAGGCCCGTATGCCGGGTGCGGAAGGCCCCGCCCTTGCCACGCCGCCCTTCTTGCGCACTACCGGTACCGCGCGGTTGCCAGGTGGGGACCAGGTGTTTCTTTCCGTTGCCGATCAGGTCGGCCCGGCCCATGCGCTGCAGGGCTTCGCGCAGCAGCGGCCAGTTGTTGGCATCGTGGTAACGCAGGAAGGCCTTGTGCAGGCGGCGCATGCGCAACCCTTTGGGGATGGGCACGGTTTCACTGTTGCGGCGTACGCGACGTAACGGGTTTTTACCGGAGTGGTACATGGCGGTGGCGGTGGCCATGGGGGACGGCAGGAAGTTCTGCACCTGGTCGGCGCGGAAACCGTTGCGCTTCAGCCACAGGGCGAGGTTCATCATGTCCTCGTCGGTGGTACCAGGGTGCGCGGCAATAAAATAGGGAATCAGGTACTGCTCCTTGCCCGCTGCTTTTGAAAACTTCTCGAACATCGCCCTGAAGTCGTGGTAGGCGCCCATACCGGGTTTCATCATTTTCGCCAGCGGACCGTCTTCGGTGTGTTCCGGCGCGATTTTCAGGTAACCGCCCACGTGGTGGCTCACCAGTTCCCGGACGTACTCGGGGGAGCGCACGGCCAGGTCGTAGCGCAGCCCGGACGCCACCAGCACCTTCTTGATGCCGGGCAGTTCGCGCAACCGTTTGTACAAACGCACCAGCGGCGCATGATCGGTTTTGAGGTTGGAACAGATGCCGGGATAGACACAGGAAGGCCGCCGGCAGGCGGCTTCGATCTTCGGACTCTTGCAGGCCAGCCGGTACATGTTGGCGGTCGGGCCGCCGACATCGGAAATCACCCCGGTGAAGCCGGGCACGGTGTCGCGGATGGTTTCGATCTCGCGCACGATGGAGTCTTCCGAACGGTTCTGGATGATGCGCCCTTCGTGCTCGGTGATGGAACAGAAGGTACAGCCACCGAAACAGCCGCGCATGATGTTGACCGAAAAACGGATCATCTCGTAGGCGGGGATACGCGCATCGCCGTACACGGGATGCGGCCGGCGTGTATAGGGCAGCTCGAACACGCGGTCCAGCTCTCTGGTGGTGAGCGGGATCGGTGGCGGGTTGAGCCACAGGTCGCGATTACCATGGCGCTGCACGATGACGCGCGCGTTGCCGGGGTTGGTTTCCAGGTGCATGACGCGCGAAGCGTGCGCGTAGAGCACGGCATCCTGTTTGACCGCCTCGTAGGACGGCATGCGAACAAAGCTGTGCTCGCGATCAACCCGCGGCCGCCGCAACACGGGCACCGCCACTTCACCGTTACTGCTTTCCCGTTCCGCGCAGGGTTTGCCCTGCACCGGCGCAGCATAGGGATCCGGGTGAGGGTCCACCCGGCCCGGCGCGTCGATCTGCTGTGAATCGATCTCCGCCCAGCCTTCCGGAATCGTGCGGGTCATGAAACCGGTACCGCGTATATCCCGCAACTGCGCGACCGGTTCACCCGTCGCCAGGCGGTGGGCAATTTCCACCACCTGGCGTTCACCGTTGCCGTACACCAGCAGGTCGGCCCTGGCGTCCAGCAGCACCGAGCGGCGCACCTTGTCGGACCAGTAGTCATAGTGCGCGATACGCCGCAGGCTGGCTTCGATGCCGCCGATCACCAGCGGTACGTCTGCATAGGCTTCCCGGCAGCGCTGCGCGTAGACCAGCACCGAACGGTCCGGGCGGCTGCCACCCTTGCCACCCGGCGTATAGGCGTCATCAGAGCGCACCTTGCGGTCCGATGTATAGCGGTTGACCATGGAATCCATGTTGCCGGCGGTGACTCCCCAGAACAGGTTGGGCCGCCCCAGCCGGGCAAAGTCGTCCACGCCGGTCCAGTCCGGCTGGGCAATGATGCCGACCCGGAAACCCTGCGCCTCCAGCACCCGGCCGATCACCGCCATGCCGAAACTGGGATGGTCCACGTAGGCATCGCCGCTCACCAGAATGATGTCGCAGGAATCCCAGCCGAGGTCGTCCATCTCCTCGCGCGAGCACGGCAGCTGCGGTGCCACGCCGAAGCGCTGCGCCCAGTACGGGCGCCAGGAGAACAGGGGTTTTACCTTGTGCATCGCGTAAGACCTGCGCGGCAGGGGCCGCGACCGGAAACCATCCCGGCCGAGTATACCAGCCCGGCGCCTGCCGGATCGGGCAACTGCCGGACCAGGCGTATGGTTTTACCAGCCGGACTGCCACTTCCCACTGGCACTCTCTCCTTATGGGTGTATATTACCAAGCGGTCAGGAGGGTATTCATGGACATACTGTTTTGCACCAGCGAGGCCTATCCCCTCATCAAAACGGGCGGCCTGGCCGATGTCAGCGGCAGTCTCCCCAAAGCGCTGCACGCACTCGGCCACGATGTACGCATTGTCCTGCCGGCCTACCCCGAAGTACTGCAACACTCGGCCGGGCTGAGCACCGTCGCCGAACTCACGCTGGTTGGCGCCACCGAGCCGGTGGAGATCCTCGCCGGCCACCTGGCCGGCAGCGAGGTTGGTCTCTACCTGGTCAACTCACCGGCGCACTTCCGCCGACCGGGCAACCCCTACCTGCAGGACGACGGCAGCGACTGGCCGGACAATGCAGAGCGCTTTGCGCTGTTTGCACGGGCCATCGTGGCGCTGGCGCTGGGCCAGGCCGACCACGACTGGAAACCCGAACTGGTACACTGCAACGACTGGCAGACCGGCCTGGTGCCCGCCCTGCTATCGCTGCACGAGGAACGCCCCGCCACCCTGTTCAGCATCCACAACCTCTCCTACCAGGGACTGTTCCCCGCCGAGACCTTCAGCACGCTCAAACTACCGGAAAGCCTGTGGTCGATCGACGGCGTGGAATTCCACGGTCAGCTGTCGTTCATCAAGGGCGGGATTGCCTGTGCGGACCGCATCAGCACCGTTAGCCCGACCTATGCAAAGGAGATCTGCACCAGCGCCTTCGGTTACGGGCTGGAAGGCCTGCTGCAATATCGCTCGGACGACCTGGTCGGCATACTCAACGGCATGGACAGCGACACCTGGAACCCCGCTACCGACCCGTTTATCGAGCGGACCTATAACATCCACCACCTGCAACACAAACTCGCCAACAAGCTGGCGCTGCAACGTGACCACGGCCTGCCCCAAGGCGCGCAACCCCTGTTGCTGGGATACATCGGCCGGCTGGTGGAACAGAAGGGCGTCGACCTGATGCTCGCCATGCTCGACAAGCTGTTCCGACAGCCGGTCCAGCTGGTGGTGCTGGGCAGTGGCGAGCAGGCGCTGGAACAACAGCTCGAAGCAGCGGCAAAGCAGTACCCGCACCAGCTGGCGGTGCACACCGGCTATGACGAACGACTGGCACACCGCATCGAAGCCGGCGCTGACGCCCTGCTGATGCCGTCCCGGTATGAGCCCTGCGGGCTCAACCAGATGTACAGCCTGGCCTACGGCACCGTGCCGATCGTGCACCGCACCGGCGGCCTGGCCGATACCGTGGTGGACCTGAATGAGCGCAGCGCGCGCGACTACAGCGCCACCGGTTTCTGTTTCGACGAGACGACGCCGGAAGCGGTGCTGGAGGCCTGTGAACGCGCCCTGTCCTACTTCCAGGCCAGCCGTATCGACTGGTGGAAACTGGTCATTACCGGGATGAAAAAGGATTTCTCCTGGCCGGCGAGTGCTGCGCGCTACCTCGACCTGTACCGCGCCATGTGCGGTATCGAAAACGCCATCGAGGAAACAACACCGCAGATAGGATCGATCGCGCACGGCGCCACCCTGCTGGACTCCCTGACAGCGGAAAGCCGCATCCACTGATTGCGCGCGGCGCGGCTTCAGGCGCGGGAGATGAACTCGCGGCTTTCAGTATTCACCTTGATCTTCTCACCCGGCGTCAGGTACTCAGGCACCTGCACCACCAGCCCGGTACTGAGTGTCGCCGGTTTGGTGCGCGCTGACGAAGACGCCGCCTTCATGCCCGGCGCGCACTCGGTGATCTCCAGCACCACCGTGGCCGGCAGCTCGATGCCCAGTAGCACGCCGTCGCTGATCAATGCCGAGAGGCCTTCCAGGCCGTCACTCAGAAACGGCAGTTCATCGGCCACGGCGGCCTCATCCAGCGTGTACTGTTCGTAGCTTTCAGTATCCATGAAGGTGCAGCCGTCGGCATCCCGGTACAGCAGCTGCACGGCGCGCCGGGCGATGTCGACCGGTTCGACGCTCTCCTCGCCCTTGAAGCTGCGTTCGAATTTCTGTCCTGTGGCAACATCCTGGCCGCGCACCTTGTAGAGCGTGTTGCCGCTGCGCGAGGAAGGCGCCTGCACCTGCACCTGTTTCACCATGATATTCTGCCCGCCCATGCGGAATACCAGGCCTCTTTTCAGTTCATTCGCTTTCATGCGCCGGCATTCTAGCAACAAACGTTTCACAGACCTACGCTTTCCACTACCATAGCGCCGTTTTCAAATTACGCAGGACTGGATTGTGCAGGACTTTATCCCCGGGCAGCGCTGGGTCAGCAATGCCGAACTGCAGATGGGCCTGGGTACGGTGATGAAAGTGGAGCACCGTACCGTGACCATGCTGTTTCTTGCCACCGGCGATATCCGCACCTACGCGCGGCAGACGGCGCCGCTGTCGCGGGTCCGCTTTGTGCCCGGTGATACCATCCTGGATCACGAAGGCCGCGGCCTGCGGGTGGAGTCCGTATCGGAACAGGAAGGCCTGCTGACCTACCATGGCATCGATGAAGACGGCCGGCCGGTCCGGCTCGAAGAAGGCAAACTCAGTAATTTCATCCAGCTGAACCGCCCGGGTGAACGCCTGTTCAGCGGACAGATCGACCGGGACGCCTGGTTCGAGCTGCGCTACCAGTCCCTGCAACAGCTGAACCGGCTGGCGCATTCCGACCTGTACGGCCTGGTCGGCTGCCGCACCAGCCTGATCCCGCACCAGCTGTACATCGCCCACGAAGTAGCCAACCGCTATGCGCCGCGTGTGTTGCTGGCCGACGAGGTCGGCCTGGGCAAGACCATCGAAGCGGGCCTGATCCTGCACCACCAGCTGCTGACCGAACGCGCCAGCCGGGTGCTGATCCTGGTACCGGAAAGCCTGCTGCACCAGTGGCTGGTGGAAATGCTGCGACGCTTCAACCTGTACTTCAGTATTTTCGACGAGGAACGCTGCCAGGCCATCGCGGAAAGCAGCGAGCTGGACAACCCCTTCCACGGTGAACAGCTGGTGCTGTGTACGCAGGAATTCCTGCACGGCCATGCCGGGCGCGCACAGCAGGCGATCGCGGGCGAATGGGACCTGCTGGTGGTCGATGAGGCCCACCACCTGCAATGGTCTCCGCAACAGGCCAGCCCCGAATACTGCATGGTCGAACAACTGGCCGCACATACCCGCGGGGTACTGCTGCTCACGGCCACGCCCGAGCAACTCGGCAAGGCCGGGCACTTTGCCAGACTGCGGCTGCTCGATCCCGACCGCTTCCCGGACTTCGACACCTTCGTCGAGGAAGAAAAGCGCTACGAACCGATAGCACGGGCCGTCGAACAGCTGCTGAGCGATGCAGCGCTGGATGACGCCACACTGAATACCCTCGCCGGGTCGCTGAACGAAATGGATAACCGGCCGTTACTCGACCGCCTGCAGCACACCGATACCGGCAGCGCGGAAAATACCGCCGCCCGGCAGGCCCTGGTGGAACACCTGCTGGACCGGCACGGCACCGGCCGCGTGCTGTTCCGCAACACACGCGCGGCAGTCCAGGGATTCCCGCAACGCGAGGTCACGGCGTACCCCCTGCCGCTGCCGGCAGCATACCGGGAACTTGCGCCGTCCGCCCGGGCCGCCCACCCGCTAACCCCGGAGCTGGCCTGGCAAGCCGCACAGAATAGCGGCAACGACGCCTGGACTGAACTGGACCCGCGCGTGGCGTGGCTCAGTGACACGCTGTCAGCCCTGAAACCACACAAGGTACTGGTCATTGCCGCCAGCGCCGCCACGGTACTGGACCTGGCCGAACACCTGCGTACCCGCTGCGGCATTCACGCGGCCGTGTTTCATGAAGGCATGGGCCTGGTCGAGCGCGATCGCGCCGCGGCTTTTTTTGCGGATGCCGACTACGGCACCCAGGTGCTGCTGTGTTCCGAGATCGGCAGCGAGGGCCGCAACTTCCAGTTCGCACACCAGTTGATTCTGTTTGACCTGCCGCTCAACCCCGACCTGCTGGAGCAGCGCATCGGACGGCTGGATCGTATCGGTCAGCAGGCCACCATCCGTATCCATGTTCCATACCTGGAACACAGCGCGCAGGCGGTGCTGTTCCACTGGTATCACGAGGGCCTGTCCGCGTTCGAACACACCTGCCCGGCCGGCCACGCCGTCTTCGTAAAGCTGGAGGCTGCACTGCACGCCGCGCTGAGCCGGCCCGAACAGGACCTCAGCGCACTGATCGAGGCCACCCGCAGCGCACACCACGAACTCAATGAAGCCCTGCAGCATGGCCGCGACAAGCTGCTGGAATACAATTCCTGCCGCCCGCACATTGCCAGTGAACTGCAGCGACGCGCGCTGGAAGAAGACGCGCACAACACACTGCCCGCGTACATGGATGCCGTTTTCGACGCCTTTGGCGTCATCAGCGAAGAACACAGCGAAGGCTGCCAGGTGATCCGCCCGGGGGACCACATGCCCGGTAACTTCCCGGGTCTGCCGGACGATGGCATGACCGTTACCTATGACCGCGCAACCGCACTGGTCTATGAGGACGCCCAGTACCTGAGCTGGGAACACCCGCTGGTCACCGGCGCCATGGACCTGGTGCTCGGCAACGAAACCGGGAATACCGCGCTGACCTCGATCCGCTACCGTGGCACTCCTCCCGGCAGCCTGCTGCTGGAATGCGTGTTTCTCCTGGACAGCGCTTCCAGTGCAGCCCTGCAAAGCAACCGCTACCTGCCGGCCACCACCATTCGGGTCATCCTGGATGAACAGGGTCGCGATCACGCCGGCAGCCTGGATCATGAGTACATTCAGGGGCATCGCGAAACAGTGCCGGCCGATACCGCCACCCGTATCGTGCGCGCCAGGGAAAAGGAACTGCGCGACCTGATCAGCGCTTGCGAAGCACGCGCCGAGCAACAGGTACCGGCACTGCTCGACGACGCAAGGCAGCGCACACAGTTTACCCTGCAAGGAGAAATCGATCGGCTCAGGGCACTGCAACAGGTGAACCCCAATGTCCGCGACGAGGAAATCGAATACCTGGAACAACAGCACGCCCTGCTGGGCAAGCTGCTGGCATCCGCCACCCTGCGCCTGGATGCTGTCCGGGTCATTGTTTCCACCTGATCCGCGCGCGGCAAATACTGTGTGACAAAAGGGGTGGATGTTTTTTTTGGAATTTGGTATATACTTTCCTGCATAAGCTGGCTCGGCGGCACTCCTATATTATTAATTAATGAGCAGCTTATATAAAAATTCGTTGCGCGTTCTATAGGTCTACTCGGAAGCTCCACACGGTAACTCCTGTACATCACCTTTAACGTTCTGCAATTGAGTACACATTTTTCATACAAATTTTAGAGGTTACTAAATTATGGTTACAGGTACCGTCAAGTGGTTCAACGACGCAAAAGGTTTTGGCTTTATCGCTCCTTCCGATGGCAGCGCCGACGTATTCGTGCATTTCTCGGCCATCGAAGGTGGCGGTTTCAAATCGCTGGCTGAAGGACAGACGGTCGAGTTCGAGGTTGAGAACGGACCCAAGGGCCTGCAGGCTGCCAAGGTCGTTCCCCAGTAAGCGGCACCCGTAACCGGCACGACCCGAAAGCCCTGCCTCGGCAGGGCTTTTTTATGGAGACGCGGTAATGAGCATCCGGATTTCCAAACAGCTGAGCATCCCGGACCGGGAAATCACGGTCAGCGCGGTACGCTCGCAGGGCGCCGGGGGGCAGAACGTGAACAAGGTGTCCTCAGCGATCCACCTGCGTTTCGACATCAATGCATCTTCCCTGCCGGACGCCTGCAAGCAACGCTTGCTGGCGCTGCGTGACCGGCGCATCAGCAATGACGGCGTCATCGTCATCAAGGCGCAGCAGTACCGCACCCGGGAAAAAAACCTCGAGGCCGCCACCAGCCGACTGCGACAACTGGTTCAACAGGCCAACGTCCGGGTAAAGAAACGCCGGGCGACCAAACCTACGCGCAGCTCACAGCAAAAGCGCCTGGACCGGAAGAGCCGGCACGGCCGCACCAAGGCGTTGCGCGGGAAGGTATTCGATTAACAGCGGATGCCGAAACGGCTTACTTGCTGGCGCAGAACTTCAGGCCTACGCCGTCTTCGCGGGTATGACTGACAACGGCCGACAGACGCCGCAGGCGAACGACATTGGAAGATTTGAGGCGCAGGGCAAAGGTCAGGTTCAGGCGCCGGTTTCTCGGCAGGTAGAGTGGATTGGTTTTCAGGTATACGCCGGTGTTGCTGATATCGCTCGCCATGCAGCGCCCGATCTGGTTTCCGGTATCGGACAGGTACACACTGACCTCGACCAGCCTGCGTTCTGATGCCCTGCGTTCCATAGTACTTCCCCCGCTGATGAACCCTGTGGTGAGACCGCTCGCCTCACGGTACCTGTTTTGTTTGCAAGGTTCGTGCACGAAATCCACTTTGATATTTTTCAATCAATTACGGAACATTCCTGATTATCGGATTAACTATGAGCGTAAATTTATCCGACTTTTTTCGGAGAATTTTACACTCCGGGCACAACGGCCGGGCCTGTCCGCGCAGGCCGGGGATTGCTACAGTGGCGCATCACCACTCGATCTATGGCCATGACCAGACTGTTCTCACTACTGCTGTTCCTGACGCTCATCATCGGCGCCTACCTTTCTCTTGCACCCCGGGGCGGATCCTCCACCGCCCCTGTGCAGGGGTTTCCCTGGCAAATAGAGCTACTGCCGGACGGGTACACGAAGGTATTCGGCATCCGCCCCGGTGCGGACACCCTGGAGCAGGCACGCGCACAACTGGGACCGGACCCGCAACTGGCGATCATCAGCACCGGTGCCGAAGACTACAGTCTGGAGATGTATTACGACCGCTACACGGCGGGTGTACTGTCCGGGAAACTGGTGCTGACCGGACAGCTGCCGGCCGACCAGCTGATGCAGATGGCCGCGCGCTCGACCAGGACCACCCACCTCAAAACCGGTGCACGCAAACTGCGCCTGCACGCGGACGACCTGCCGCGGGCCTGGCAGGCGCCGGTACAGGCCATCGCCTTTATCCCCACCGCCAGGCTGAACCAGCCGACCGCGATCCAGCATTTTGGAACCCCCGCGGAGACCATCGTTGACGGGCAGAAGACGCACCTGCTCTACCCGGACAAGGGCCTGGACCTGATGCTCGACGAAAACGGCAAAAGCGTATTGCAGTACGTTGCGCCGCGCGAGTTCTACCGCCTGCGCGACCCCTTGCAGGGACAGGCGGAAAGTGCGGGCGTCAAAACCACGGCCCTGCCGTCGGGTTACGCTGCTAACGCAGCTAACCCGACCTACCCGCTACCTGTTAACTACCCCGCTACGAACAACAGACGTAGGTCGGGTTAGCGAAGCGTAACCCGACAACCCGGGCTTCCATGCACTACTCTTCACCGGCCAGCCAGCAGGTCTCGTAGGGCTCCAGCACAATACGTCCGTCAACATCTGCATGTATAACGGATCCCGACTCCGCCAGCAGGTTATACACACGACCTTGAATACCGGCATGTCGCGGCAGGTCTCCCTGCACCGTCTGCACGTTTTCATCGAAATTGGCCAGTAACAGCAGGCTGCCGTGTTGACGACGTCGCCCGAATGCCAGCACGTGTTCGTTGTCGGTCCACATCGGCTGGTAGAGGGCGAGGTTATGCAATATCGGGCAGGACTTGCGCGCCCGGATCAGCCTGAGTAAGCCGGCAAACAAGCGGCCGGGCACGGAGTGCGGATCATGGCGCTGATCCGCCTTCGTCCAGTCCATGTGCGGCCGGTGCAACCAGCGACTGTCACCGGCCTTTTCGGGATCCTGCAGGTAGCGGTCGTCATTCAGCAGGCCCAGTTCATCGCCCATGTAGATCAGGGGAATGCCGCCGCGCACCATGATGATGCTGTGCAGCAGCAGGATACGCCGGATGGCAAGATCGATGGCACGCTCGTCCTGCTGCTCGAGTGCCTGCTCCAGCCCGGCCAGCGATGCCGTCGTGCCGCAGATGCGCGCATCCCCGGTCTCCGGGTGGTACTGGAAAAAATCGCCGCAGGCAAAGGAGCCCGGGTATCGCCCGGTATAGAACTCGTTGAGGAAACGGCGGTGCAGGTAAGGGTCCTCGCCGATGGCCGCCAGGTCATCGTCGCCCATCGCCCAGCCGATATCGTCGTGGTTGCGGACGTAATTGATCGGCGCGGCGCCCAGCAGCAGGCGCGGCGCGTGATGGTGCGCCGCCTGGGTGGAGAGCGTCGCCTTGCGCGTCGCCAGGCCACTCCAGAGGTTCACCATCAGCTGGTTGTTATACGCCAGCTCGCACTGCTTGCCGACCGTGGTCTTTACCCCTACGTATTGCAACAGGGCATCCGGCGGCACGATCGCCTCCGCCTTGAGGATGACACTGGGCGCCACCACCCGCAACAGCGCGCGGAACGCCTGGGTCAACTGGAACACCTCAGGCTGGTTCTGGCAGTTCGTGCCCATGCGCTTCCACAGGAACGGCACCGCATCCAGCCTCAGGACATCCACCCCCTGGTTGACGAGGTGGAACATGACCTCCAGCATTTCCCGAAACACCTCGGGGTTGGCATAGTTCAGGTCCCACTGGTATTCGTAAAAGGTCGTCCACACCCAGCGCCCGCTGCCCGCCATA
>DRQL01000048.1 GCA_011371465.1 Gammaproteobacteria bacterium
ACCGGTGGCAGGGACATGAGAATGGACTCGGTGCGCCCGCCGGTCTGCAGGCCAAACAGTGTGCCACGGTCATACACCAGGTTGAATTCGACATAACGGCCGCGGCGGTAGGCCTGGAAGTCCCGTTCCCGCTCGCCGTAGGGATGTGCCTTGCGCCTGGCGACAATCGGTGTGTAGGCCGGGATGTAGTGGTCGCCCACGCTGCGCATGAACGCAAAGCTGCGTTCGAAATCCGGTTCGTTCAGGTCGTCGAAAAACAGCCCGCCGATACCACGTGGTTCCGCCCGGTGTTTGAGATAGAAGTAGTCGTCGCACCACTGTTTGTAACGGGGATAGACGTCTGCGCCAAAGGGTTCACAGGCCTGCCGTGCCGTCCGGTGCCAGTGCACCGCGTCTTCTTCAAAGCCGTAATAGGGGGTCAGGTCGAAGCCGCCGCCGAACCACCAGACCGGTTCGGCATGTTCCTTTTGCGCGATAAAGAAACGCACGTTGGCGTGCGAGGTAGGAGCAAAAGGATTGCGTGGATGAATCACCAGGGATACGCCCAGCGCCTCAAAGCTGCGCCCGGCCAGCTCCGGGCGTTGCGCAGTAGCGGAAGCCGGAAGCCTGTCGCCCTGTACACGGGAAAAATTGATGCCTGCCTTTTCAAATACGGTTCCGTCCTCCAGTACGCGGGATCGTCCGCCTCCGCCCTCCTCGCGCTGCCAGCGGTCCTCGCGAAAGGTGTGCCCGTCCTCTTCCAGTTGTTCGATCGCCGTGCAAATGCTTTCCTGGAGGTCGAGGAGATACGCTGCAATCTGGTTGATATCAGGTGTATTCATCTGCTTGCCGTGGTTCCTGACGGTTGGTAATGATTTCGGTCATGCTCCGCTGCCCTGACCGGGTCGTCTGCGGGTAGCGGCCGCCGGTGCGCATTATTTTCGAACCGGTTTTCCGCTGACCAGGTCACGTATGCTGGTAGGGCGATGGCGGTTGCCGGTGGTTCCGGGCAACACATAATCAACCCGGGTACCAAAGCGGATCCTCACCCCCAGCACCGAGCGGGCCGGTTGCTGGCCGCTGCGGTTGGCACTGGTAGAGACCAGCGGGGTATCCAGTCGCCCGCACAGTTCACGCACCAGGGGATGCGCGCTGATGCGTACCGCCAGGGTGTCGTGTCTGCCACGGATCCAGTCCGGGCAGTGGTCGGCTGCCGGTAGCAACCAGGTGATCGGTCCCGGCCAGCTGCAGTCGAGGCGTTGCCGTTGTGCGGCACTGAGCGGTTGCAGCCAGTGCCGAACCTTTTCCAGGTCGTCGACCAGCAGGATCAGTCCTTTCTGCCATGGCCGGTTTTTCAGTTCCAGCAATCGCGCTACAGCCCGGGGACTGCCGGGGTCACATCCCAGGCCGAACACGGCCTCGGTCGGATAGGCGATGACCCATTCGTTTTTTACCCGGCGTACTGCGCTGTGCAGTTGCCAGTGTGAAGCGGCCGCACTCAAGCCGGTTTACGGTCCTCGTCGGTTTCCAGCTCCACGGGTTCCGAGAACTTGCAGTCCGGTTGCGGGCAGACCCGTTCGGTACCGCGTTTCTTGGTGGTCTTGATGGTCAGTATGGGCCAGTTGCAGTCCGGGCAGGGACCTTCCACCGGTTCGTTCCACACCGCGTAGTCGCAGTCCGGGTAGGTTGAACAGGAATAGAATATTTTGCCGCGCCTGGACTTGCGTTTGAGCATGCTGCCCTTGTGACATTTCGGGCACTCGACCCCGGTATCCTCGGGTTTCTCCAGCGGCTCGATATACTTGCAGTTCGGGTAGCCGGAGCAACCGATGAATTTCCCGTAGCGGCCGCTGCGGATAATCAGCTGGGAGTCGCATTCCGGGCAGGTGCGCCCTTCCACGATTTCCGGTTCGGCGCTTTCCCGGTCGTCGTCGAGGTTGCGCGTGTAGTCGCAGTCCGGGTAGCCGCTGCAACCCACGAAACGACCGCGCCTGCCCAGGCGGATGTTGAGCGGCTTGCCGCACTTGGGGCAGTCCTCGTCCATCGCCTCGGTGGTCACTTCAGCGCGCGAGACACTTTCTTCCTTGTCCTTGACCAGCTTTTTGAAGGGGTACCAGAACTCCTTCATCAGCGGCACCCATTCCTTTTCCCCGCGTGCGACGGCGTCCAGTTCGTCCTCCAGGCGCGCAGTGAAATCGTAGTCCACGTATTGCGTGAAGTGGTTGGTCAGGAAGTTACTGACAATGCGGCCGACGTCGGTCGGCTGGAAACGCTTTTTCTCCAGTGTGACGTATTCGCGTTGTTGCAGCGTGGAAATGATGGCCGCGTAGGTCGAAGGACGGCCGATACCGTGTTCTTCCAGGGTTTTGACCAGGCTGGCTTCACTGAAGCGTGGTGGCGGTTCGGTAAAGTGCTGTTCAGGTCGTATCTTGTTGAGCTGTACCTGGTCACCCTCTTCCAGCGGTGGCAGGCGGTTTTCGTCGCCGGGTGATTTTTTCCGGTCGTCGCTGCCCTCTTCGTAGACCGCCATGAATCCAGGATCGACCACCGTGGAACCGGTGGAGCGCAGAACATTGCCGTCACCGACCGCGAAGTCGACCCCGACCGTGTGGATGGTGGCGTGCTGCATCTGGCAGGCCACCGTGCGCTTCCAGATCAGGTTATAGAGCTTGTACTGGTCGGAAGACAGGTGCGCCTTGATTTCATCGGGGATGTTGAGCGCGGAGGTCGGTCGCACCGCTTCGTGCGCTTCCTGGGCATTCTTGGCCTTGGTCTTGAAATGACGGACCTGTTTGGGCAGCGCATCGGCGCCGTAGCGCTCGCTGATCAGGCTGCGCAACTCTTCCAGCGCTTCGTTGGCCAGCATCACGGAGTCGGTACGCATGTAGGTGATCAGGCCGACTGCGCCGTCACCGATATCAATGCCTTCATACAGTTGCTGCGCCACGCTCATGGTGCGCTTGGTGGTGAAACCCAGCTTGCGCGAGGCTTCCTGCTGCAGCGTCGAGGTCGTAAAGGGCGCGGCCGGGTTGCGCTTGCGCTGCTTCTTTTCGATGGCGCTGACGGTCAGCTTGCCGTTGGCGGCCTCCAGCAATTCCTTTTCCGCGGCGTGGGCCTGCTGGTCCTTGTGGATGCTGAACTGGGTGAGCTTTTTGCCGTGCAGATGCGTCAGTTTGGCGGTGAAGGCCTGCTGGTCTTTTTCCAGATCGGCCTCAATGGTCCAGTATTCGCGCGGCTTGAACTTTTCGATTTCCTCCTCGCGCTCGACGATCATGCGCAGCGCCGGACTCTGCACCCGGCCGGCGGACAGGCCGCGGCGGATTTTTTTCCACAGCAGCGGTGACAGGTTGAAACCGACCAGGTAGTCCAGCGCCCGTCGCGCCTGCTGGGCATTGACCAGGTCGGTGGACAGTTCGCGTGGGTGGGCGACCGCGTCATTGACCGCGCGCTTGGTGATCTCGTGGAAGACTACCCGGTGAACACCTTTGTTTTTCAACGCCTTGCGAGCATCCAGCAGCTCGTACAGGTGCCATGAAATCGCTTCACCCTCGCGATCCGGGTCAGTCGCGAGGTACAGGTTCTCGGCTTTTTTCAGCGCCTTGACGATGGCGTCGACGTGCCTGGAATTGCGCTCGATCACCTGGTATTTCATGGCGAAATCCTCGTCGGGAAGCACTGCGCCTTCCTTGGGGATCAGGTCGCGCACGTGACCGTAGGAGGCGAGGACTTCAAAGCCCTTGCCGAGGTATTTCTTGATGGTTTTCGCCTTGGCGGGCGATTCAACGATGACCAGGTTTTTGCTCATGGATTCTATAGTTAAAAAGCCGCACAGGTGTGCGGCTTGGTTAGTAAAAGGCTGTTGGCGGGCTAGTGCAGGTAGCCTCCCGGCATGCTTTCAAACACCAGGTCTTCCATCCACGCGTAGGCGGCTTCGGCACCGGGCTGGTTGAACAGCACCATCAGGATGACCCACTTGAGCTGGCCGATATCGAAATCCTCGGTTTCCAGCGCCATGACCCGCTCAATGACCCGCTCGCGGGCCTCGGGCTGGAGAATACCCATCTGTTCCAGGAACAGCAGGAAGCCGCGGCTCTCGGCGTCCAGGCGCTCGAGTTCGTGATCGGCGTAGATGCGAATGGAATTTCCGGTGAGCGGGGCTTCCAGCTCGTGCTGCTGGACGGACAGGCCCTCCAGCCATTCAAAGGCCTGGTTGATCTCGCTGGACGGAAACCCGGCTTCCATCAGTTCCGAGTGCAGGGATTCACGGTCCGGGCTCAGTTCGGTCTCTTCGTCCATGTAATAGTGCTCGAACAGGTACATGAGCACATCAAACATATTTTCTTTCATATCAAGCCTCTATCTCCTACGGCTGTAGCGCCCGCCGGGGCTGGCAGCAATCTGTTCCTCCAGCTCCAGTAACAGCAGCATGGAGGAAACCTGTTCTGGCGTCAATCCGCTTCGCTGCACCAGCTGGTCGACCGAAACCGGCTCATAACCCATCAGATCGAGTAAGCGGAGGTACTCCGCATCCAGTTTTACCGGCGCGGGGGCATGCTCGGTAATGGGACCGGGAGCCTCCCCGTCAGGATGCTGTGAGCGGCACAGTGCCAGCAGCGGCGCCAGTTCTTCCAGGATATGGTCGCCGGTTTCCACCAGTTTGGCGCCTTCCCGGATCAGCGCGTGGCAGCCGCGCGCCAGCGGGTTATGGATGGAGCCGGGGATGGCGAACACTTCGCGTCCCTGCTCCAGCGCCGTGCGTGCGGTAATCAGGGAACCCGAGCGCAGCGCAGCCTCGACCACCAGGGTGCCCAGGCTCAGGCCACTGATCAGGCGGTTGCGGCGCGGGAAATTGGCCGGCAGGGGGGCCGTGCCGGGTGGATATTCGGATACCAGCACACCGTTTTCAGCGATCTGGTGAGCCAGTTCCCGGTGACTGGCCGGGTAGACCCGGTCCAGGCCGGTCCCGGTCACCGCCACACTGCCGCCTTCGCCCTGCAATGCGCCCCGGTGGGCGGCGCCGTCGATGCCGGAGGCCAGCCCGCTGGTGATGGTGAGCCCGCAGGCACTCAGGTGGGTGGCAAATTCCTGCGCCAGCGCCGCGCCGTCATGGCTGGGATTGCGGCTGCCGACCATGGCGAGCTGCGGTTGCAGGAGGTAGGCGGGATCGCCGTGCACGAAGAGCAGCACCGGCGGGTCGGGGATTTCCCTGAGCATGGTCGGGTACGCAGGGTCCAGGCAGGTGAGGAGACGGTTGCCCTGCCCGGCGAGCCATGCCAGGTCCTGGTCTACCGCCGCCCAGTCCGGTCGTGCGAGGGCATCGATACTCTGTGCCTGGAGGCCGGCTGCACGCAGCCGGCTGGCCGGGGCGCTGAAGATGGCCGAGGGGGTGCCAAAATCGGCCAGCAGACGGTTACAGCGGCGTGTGCCGATGCCGGGGGTTCTGTGCAGTGCCAGCCAGAAGCGGGTTTCTTCCTGGTCAGTCGCGGGTGGCCGCGGGCTAGGGGTCGGTGGCCTCATCCTTGAGGGTCCTCCTGCTGAAAAGCCGGTACCTCGGTACATGGTTGTTTACCATGCCCGAAGGTACCGGCTTTTGCCAGTCCTTCCCGGTGGGTACTGTCAGGGTGTGCGGACGATATCCCCGACGTGCAGGGCGCTGGTGGCCTTCATGATGAGCCCGAAGCTGACCTTGTCGAAGGTGCGGAACACCATCAGCATGCCGGCTTTTTCATCCGGCAGCTTGACGCTGGCGTTCCGTTCCTTGCTGACCTGGTCCATGATGCGGTCGCCGGCCTGGTAGATTTCAAACACGGTGCCGACATCGACGCCCTCACGGGTGCCACGGTTCAGCACCACGATCTGGTACTGGCCGATCTGGCTGACACCGTCGACGACCGATATGATGGTGCCTTCCACGCTGTCGTCCGGTGCATGTGGCGTGAAGTAGGCGTACACGTCTTCGTGGGTCATGGGCATCAGGCGATCGCCGATATTGATTTCACGCGTGGTCTTGGTCAGTTTCAGCGTGGCGGGGTCGCCGAATTTTTCCACGCTGCCGTCGCCCAGGTACATGGCCTCGTAGCCCA
>DRQL01000049.1 GCA_011371465.1 Gammaproteobacteria bacterium
GCAGTCGAGCAGCCAGGGATGGCAGGTTTTGCGGGTCTTGATCGGGCGCTACCGGTTCCATGTCCGGGTTGTCCGACCTGGCTCAAAACGTACCTGCCGCTTATGTTTCAGTCAGGTTACCGGCAGGTTGACGGGACAGTAGTGACCTTCCCTAGAAATTGGCCAGGAAGAAGGGAATCAGCACCGCGTTGGCCAGGTCGATGAAGAAGGCGCAGACCAGCGGGACGATGATGAAGGCCAGGTGTGAACCGCCGTAGCGTTGCGCGACGGCCGACATGTTGGCCATGGCGGTCGGCGTCGAGCCGAGGGAAATACCACCAAAACCCGAACAGACCACGGCGGCATCGTAGTTGCGGCCCATGGCGGGGAATACCACGAACAGATTGACGGCGACCGCAACCAGGAACTGGGCGCCGAGGATGGTGAAAATGGGGCCCGCCAGGTCCACCAGCGTCCACAGCTGCATGCTCATCAGTGACATGGCCAGGAAGGTGCCCAGCGATACGTCGGCGATCAGGGCCATGGCGGGCGTGCGGGTCGGCCACCGGGTGCCGGTGATGCGGGGAAAGGATTTCGGCACCAGGTTGGTAATAAGTATGCCGGCAAACAGGCAGGTCACAAACAGGGGCAGTTTCAGTCCCAGCGTCTCCAGTTCCTCGTTGATCAGGAAACCGACGATCGCGCTCACGTGTATGGCCAGGATGGCGTCCAGCAGTTCCAGGTAACCGATATTGCCCTGTTTCTGTGTGTCCGGTTTGCCGACGTCCAGGGGTTGGGCGTCCGTGGGTTTCAGCTGGTAGCGGGTGATCAGCAGCTTTGCGATGGGACCGCCCATGAGACTCGCCAGGATCAGGCCGAAGGTCGCGCTGGCAAGGCCGATCTCCATGGCGCCTGAAATGCCGAAGTCCTCGGCAATTCGGGGTGCCCAGGCAATGGCCGTGCCATGCCCGCCAATCAGGGAAACGGTGCCGCCCAGCAGGCCGACCGGGGCCGGCAGATCGAACAGGGACGCCACGCCAATGCCGGTCAGGTTCTGTGCGAACATATAGCCGATGGTGATGGCCAGCAGGATGATGAGCGGCTTGCCGCCGGACAGCAGGTCCCTGAGGCTGGCGTTGATGCCGATGGTGGTAAAGAAGTACACCAGCAGCACATCCCGGGCGCCCAGTTCGAACTCCACCGCGACCCCGGTAGTGAGATACACCAGGGTAACCAGCAGCGATACGATCAGTCCGCCGGTGACCGGTTCCGGTATGCTGAATTCCCGAAGAAACCCCACGGCGTCATTGACCCGCTTGCCCAGGAACAGCACCACGATGCCCAGCGTTACCGCGAAGAAGGGCGTGAAGTGCAGGATACCGTTTTCAAATTCCATGTGTTTTCCTTCGGGGGATCTGCGTCGCGCAGGTATTCAGGCTGAATTCAGTCGGGCAGTTTAAGTGATATCTACAGCAGTGAGAAATCATAATTGGCGATCAGGCGGATATCACGCAAATCCTTGCGATTGGCGCCGTCCTGGTCCACAAAGGCAGCACGCAACCGGAACCACAGCCCTTTTGCCACACCGGTTCCGGGTTTGTAATCCAGGGTCAGGTCCAGCTCGGACTCGTCCGGGCTGGCATCGGCGCCGTTATCCGGTGTATCGCCCCATGCGTAGTTGATAAAGCCGCTGAACGCGTTGTCGCCAAAATAGCTGAAATCGGAGGACAGGCCGAGCAGCCAGGCGTCTTCGCCGGCGCGGTCGAAATCCCTGATCATGAGGGAGATATAGCTCGGGCTGCCGCCCCAGGGGTTGCGCATTCCGGCATTATTGCGGGTGGAAGTGTGCGCCAGGGTCAACAGCAGACCCCGGTAGCTGGCAGCCAGCTTGGCACCGAGGAAATCGGTGTCGAAGTCGCCGCCCAGCTGGTCCCCCACCGAGCGCTGGTTGGCGTACTGCGCCGAAAACTGGAAGCCCATGCCCATCCGCGTGCGGATGCGCGAGTTTCCCTCCGCGTAAAAGATGTTCATAAAGTCGCGGTTATAGTGATCGACCACGGCTACATTGGCCTGGTTGGCGAAGGTGTAGCGGGCGCCGACGGTGGTTAGCGCGCGGTCAGGACCGTCAATGCCGGCGGCCTCGGTCATACTGATAAAATCGGTCGCGTCCCGTTTTTTCATGCGCCAGGTCTGACCCAGCCCGTAGACAAAACGCTGGCCGGAAAAATCAAACAGGGTAACCGCTTCGAAGGTATTGGGTACCATGCGGGCATCGTTACCATTGAGGAAGGGCAATTCGATACGCTGCCGGTAGGCCTTCAGCGACAGGCTCCGGTACAGTCGGGCTTCCAGGTAGGCCTGCCCCAGTACCGTAAAGCTTTTCTGGCCGGGCTTGAGCAGCTTGCTGCCATCCTTGTCGGCAGGCCCGTAGAGTTTCTGCGAGGTATACAGGGTCGCCGCCAGGTTGATGCGGTCTTTCCAGCGGGGGGTGGCCAGTTGCAGGCCCGCGCCCTGTGCCCATGCCTCGATCGTCGGGCTGGCATCGCGTTGACGACCGAAGTAGTAGTTGCGCAGGTGCAGGTCCAGCGAACTTTCAAACAACAGGTCGGCCAGTTCGGTAATGACCCGGACCGGTGTGGGTAGTTTAAAAGCGTGTTCGCTGGACTCGGGCGCGTCTTCCACGCTGCCCGCCGCGGTCTGCTCGCTCTGGATGTATTCCGGGCTGGCCTGCGCGTGTCGAATCGTCCCGGTCAGCAGAACGAGTGCAGCAAGGGGCGCGACAAGAACCGCGGCCTGCATGCCAGGCCGGTCAGGGTTGATGGCCATGCGGGTCAGTCGCCGTGCCCAGCGCCTGTCCCATGCGCAGCGGCTGTTCAGCGGACAGTCGGTCGTCCCAGCGCACGCGGTTTTCGCCGAACAGCAGGATGACCGTCGAGCCCATGTTGAAGCGCCCCATCTCGGCGCCGCGTTGCAGTTCGATAACCTGTGCACGCAGGTCCTGCACTTCAATGTCGCTGCGGTGGGGCGGGGTGACCAGCCCGGACCAGACGGTTTCGATGGCGGCGACGTTGATGGCGCCCACCAGCACCATGGCCATCGGGCCGGCTGCGGTATCGAACAGCGCGACCAGGCGCTCGTTGCGGGCGAACAGGCGGGGAATGGTCCTGGCGGTGTGTGCCGCGACGCTGAACAGGCGGCCCGGTATGTACACGGTTTCCAGCAGTTTGCCGCTCAGTGGCATGTGCACGCGGTGATAGTCGCGCGGGGAGAGGTACACGGTAATAAAGCGGCCGTTCCGGAAAACCCGGGCACGTTGCGCATCGCCGCCCAGCAATTCGGTTACGCTGAAGCTGTGCCCCTTGGCCTGGAACACGGCGTCCCGGTCTATGTCGCCGACCTGGCTGATATGCCCGTCGGCGGGGCTGACGACGGTGGATTCGTCACCGGCCAGGGGGCGCGCGCCTTCGCGCAGTGCGCGCGTGAAGAATGCGTTGAAATGCACATAGTCTTCGGGATTCCGGTACTGTGCTTCACCCCAGTCGACCTGGTACTGATCGGCAAACCAGCGGATCAGCCGGTTCTTGAACCAGGGCGTCTCGACCCGGGTCAACCGGTAGGTCAGCCGGGACACCGCGTGCTGCGGTAACGGGTAGAGCGGCCAGGATTTCAGGTAGTCCAGCCAGCCGGCGTCTTCCTGCTGCAGGCCCGCACTCAAGGCTTTTTTCTGACGATAGCCTGGACCCGCACCGTGCCGCCATCCGCGAACTGCAGGTTGAATTCCACCAGGTCCCCGCTGTGCAGGCGTTGTTCCGGCGCGGGCATCATCAGGTGATAACTGCCGGGTTCCAGTGCAACGCTGGTCCCGGCCGGGATTGGCAGGCTGTCCTGGTGGGACATGCGGGCGACACCGTCGACGATCACCGACTTATGCAGCATCACCATCCTGAAGGTCGGGCTGGTAATGTTTTCCAGCGTGACATCGCTGCTGCCGGTGTTTTTCAGCGTCATGTAGGCGGCCATCATCTGTGCGCCGGGCGGAGCTTCGCGTACCCAGGCATTTTCGACCTGGATGGCGGGGTCTGCACAGGCGAGCAGGCTCCAGCTGCACAGCAACAGGGATAGCAGGAATGATTTCATCGGCTGGCCTCGTAGTAGTTCCGGATTGCGACAAAGTCCTGCGCAATCCGATCCGGGTCGTGTGGGGTACCGAACAGCGCACGGAAGTTGCCGTCCGGGTCGAACAGGAGGATGGAAGCACTGTGATCCACCAGGTAGTCGTCAGCGCTCTCCCCGGGTGATTTGCCGTACAGGATGCCGAGCTGCCGGGTCAGGCGCAGGATTTGCTGCGGGTCTCCGGTCACGCCGATAAAATCGGGATTGAAGTAGGGCAGGTACTGCGCCAGCACTTCCGGTGTATCACGCTCGGGGTCCACGCTGAAAAACACCACCTGGGGTTTGGCGCCCGGGGTTTTGTCCTGTTCCAGCTTTTTCATGACCTGGGCCAGCATGGACAGCGAGGTGGGACAGACATCCGGGCAGTGGGTGTAGCCAAAAAAGGTAAAACTCCATTTGCCCATAAGATTCTTGCGGGTAAAGGGCTTCCCGTTCTGGTCGGTAAGCTGAAAGTCGGCAATGATTTTGGCATCCGGCAGCAGGGTGCCCTGCTGGAGTTGCGGTGGCTGGGGCGGGCTGCAGGCGGACAACAGCACGGCGGCCAGTAACATCGGTATAATACGTATTTTCATGACCGCGCATTATCCCATTGACCGGGCCGTCGGGATAGGGGCAGGCGAATATTCAATGGATCGGGACCAGGGCACCATGCAGCAGGATACGCTGGCGGAACTACACACCCTTCGCGACCTGGTGCGCTGGGGGGCCAGCCGTTTCGGCGCGGCGGGCCTGGTGTTTGGCCACGGCACCGATAATGCGTTCGACGAGGCGCTGCAGCTGGTGCGCCATGCACTGCATCTGCCGGCGCAGTTCCCTGACTATTTCCTGGCGGCCAATATTACCGCGGAAGAGCGGGCAGCCGTGCTGGCAATGATCCGGCAGCGTATCGATACGCGCAAGCCGGCCGCCTACCTGACGCACGAGGCCTGGTTTGCCGGCCTGCCGTTCTACGTGGACGAGCGCGTGCTGGTGCCGCGTTCGCCCGTGGCGGAGTGGATCGAGCGGGGCTTCCAGCCCTGGCTGGAACCGGACGCGGTCGAACAGGTGCTGGACCTGTGTACCGGCAGCGGCTGTATCGGCATCGCCTGTGCGGCGCATTTCGAAAATGCGCACGTCGACCTGGTGGATATTTCCGCCGCGGCGCTCGAGGTTGCGGTGAAGAATATCGAGCAGCACGACCTGCAGGACTGGGTGCGGGTGATCGAGTCCGACCTGTTCGATGCGCTCGAGGCGCAGCGTTACCAGCTCATCATCAGCAATCCGCCCTATGTTTCCCGCGAGGAAATGCAGCAACTGGCGGAGGAATACCGGCACGAGCCCGAGCTCGGGCTGGTGGCCGGTAAAGAGGGGCTGGAAGTCGTGGTGCGTATCCTGGCGCAGGCGTCCGACTACCTCGACGAGCAGGGTATCCTGGTGGTGGAAGTCGGGAACAGCCAGGAATTGCTGGTGGAATGTTTTCCGGACGTGCCGTTCCTGTGGCTGGAGTTTGAACGCGGCGGGCAGGGGGTGTTCCTGCTGGAAGCGGCGCAGCTGCAGGCGTACCGGCCACAGTTCGTGGCCGCGCTGGAAACCGGATAGACCGGAATTGAACTGACCATGAAAACGGAGGCAGAACATGCTGGGTAGACCCAAAACCGCCGAGGAGTACGTGGACCTGGTGGACCAGGCCCTGTTCGAGATCGAGGACCTGCGCATGGCGGCCGAGTACGATATGGAATCCATGGGCGCAGCGATGGAATTCCTGGACGACCTGGAGCGCGATGTGCGCCGGCTCAGGGACTCGATGGCAGACGGCAGCTATATGTTTGGCAAGGAGAATCTTCCCTTTTTCAAGCTGGCCGAAAAACAGGACGAGCGCTTTCTGCCGTTCCGGCAGCTGCTGCTGAAAATCAACGAAACCCACATCAACGGACTGGATGCAGAGGGTTAGCACGGCCTTGACGGAAGTCAAGGCGCACCAGGCCGGGCGCAGGTAGTATCATTCGCTAAAATGTGGAGTTGTGTATGTCGAATACCGTCGATTTTGATGCGGAACTGATCCGGCGCTACGCGGGTAGCGGGCCGCGCTATACCTCCTACCCGACGGCGATGGAGTTTACGCCCGCGGTGGGCGAGCAGGACTACCTGGCCTGGGTAAAGGAAAGTAACCTCAGGGGCAGGCCGCTGTCGCTGTATGTGCACATCCCGTTCTGCGCCCACGTCTGTTACTACTGTGCCTGTAACAAGATCGTCACTGCCGACCGCAGCCGTGCGCAACCCTACCTGGACAGCCTGTACCGGGAGATCCGTCTGCAGGCTTCGCTGGTTGATCCCGGCCGGCGGGTGGAACAGTTGCACTGGGGCGGCGGAACGCCGACTTTCCTCAGCGAACAACAGATGTGCGACCTGATGCGCGTGCTGGGCGAGAACTTCTACCTGCACGAGGACGATAGCGGGGAATATTCGATTGAAATCGACCCGCGCGAGTTGCGCGAACATACTCTCCCGGTTTTGCGCGACATTGGTTTCAACCGTGTCAGCCTCGGGGTGCAGGACTTCAACCCGAAGGTGCAGGAAGCCGTGCATCGCATACAGCCGGAGGAGCAGACGCTGGGTGCGCTGCGCCAGGCGCGTGAACTCGGCTTCCGCTCCATCAATATCGACCTGATGTACGGCCTGCCGTTGCAGACGCTGGAAAGTTTTTCGGAAACCCTGGACAAGGTCATCGATGCACGGCCGGAACGCCTGTCCGTGTTCAACTACGCGCACCTGCCGGAACGCTTCAAGCCGCAGCGTCGCATCAACCGCGAAGACCTGCCTGACGCGGAAGTAAAACTGGCTATCCTCGCCCTGACCATCGAAAAGCTGATCGCCGCGGGTTACCAGTACATCGGCATGGATCATTTCGCCCTGCTGGACGATGAGCTTGCCGAGGCGCAGCGCACCGGCACCCTGCATCGTAATTTCCAGGGCTATTCAACCCACGCGGATTCCGACCTCATCTCCGTGGGGGTGAGTGCCATCAGCCTGATGCCGGGCGGTTACAGCCAGAACTGCATGACGGTAGAGGAATACATTCGTGATCTCGATGAACCACACCTGCCCATTGTGCGCGGTGTTGCACTCAACGACGACGATCGTGTGCGCGGTGAGGTGATCCAGCAGCTGATTTGTAACAACACGCTGGATATGCGCCGTATTGAAAACGAATTCGGGATTCAGTTTCGCGAGTACTTTGCTTCCGAACTGGAGCAGCTGGAAGGCATGGCGGAAGACGGACTGATTCTGGTTGGCGATCACGGCCTGGAAGTGACCGCAAAAGGACGCCTGTTGATCCGTAATATCTGCAGGGTGTTCGACCGCTACCGGGTCGAGGAAGAAGAGCGTTTTTCCAAAATGATCTAGCCCGTAACGGGCCGCCGTCCCTGGCGGGTCGGCATCAGTCCTTGTGCCGGTAGATCAGTCCCGGTTCGACCAGCACTTCGTTCTCGCTCAGACGGTCGAGCGGGAACTCGTCGTCTTCGTAATTGGCGATACGATCGAATACGTAGGTGTCGTCCTGCACCTCGATGGATTCAAAAATCGGCTTACCCAGGTAGTTGCCGATTGCATGACCGTTTTGACTCACAGCAATGCCCCTTCATTAGGTTGATGGTTTGAGTGACATACTCAACAGGAATAACGGCGCCGGGCGAAAAGGCTTTAACCGCGGCTAATTCCACATCTCTCAAACTCCTGTACAATAACGCCGTATGTCAGGGAACAGTATCGGAAAACTCTTTACGGTCACCAGCTTTGGCGAAAGCCACGGCCCGGCCATCGGCTGCATCGTGGACGGCTGTCCGCCCGGCATGGCGCTTTCCGAGGCCGATCTCCAGGGCGACCTGGACCGGCGCAAACCGGGGAAATCGCGTCATACCACCCAGCGCCGCGAGGCCGACGAAGTGCAGATCCTGTCCGGCGTGTTCGAGGGCCGCACCACCGGCAGCCCCATCGGCCTGATCATCCACAATACCGACCAGCGTTCCAAAGACTACTCCACCATCATGGACCGTTTCCGGCCCGGTCACGCGGACTACACCTACCAGCAGAAATTCGGCTTCCGCGACTACCGCGGCGGCGGTCGTTCCTCGGCGCGCGAGACGGCCATGCGGGTGGCCGCCGGGGGTATAGCCCGCAAGTACCTGCGGGAAAAATGCGGCACTGAAATTCGTGGCTACCTGGCCCAGCTGGGTCCCGTCGAGCTGCAACTGAAAGACTGGTCCGCGGTGGAGGAAAATCCCTTTTTCTGCCCGGACCCGGAACGGGTGGCCGAGCTGGAAGCCTACATGGATGCCCTGCGCAAGGAGGGCAATTCCGTCGGCGCGCGCGTCAACCTGGTGGCCAGCGGTATTCCCCCGGGCCTGGGCGAGCCGGTATTCGACCGGCTGGATGCCGACATTGCGCACGCCATGGTCAGCATCAACGCCGTCAAGGGCGTCGAGATCGGCGCCGGTTTCGACTGCGTCGCCCAGAAAGGGACCGAACACCGTGATGAAATCACCCCGCAGGGCTTCCTGAGCAACCACGCCGGCGGGGTGCTGGGCGGTATTTCCTCCGGGCAGGATATCCTGGTCAGTATTGCGCTCAAGCCGACTTCCAGTCTGCGCCTGCCGGGGCGTTCGGTTAACCTGGACGGTGAACCCGTCGAAGTCGTGACTACCGGGCGCCATGATCCCTGCGTCGGCATTCGCGCGACACCGATTGCCGAAGCGATGCTGGCTATCGTGCTGATGGATCACTACCTGCGTCACCGCGGGCAGAATGCAGACGTGGAGTCGCGTACACCGGTTATTCCCCCCGGCCCGGATGTCTAGGAGGGCCCTGATCCAGCCGCCATGCCGGCGCAAGCCGGTATCCAGTGCATTGAGGTTTCTGGATACCGGCTTGCGCCGGTATGACGACAGGGCATTCAATCAGCGCTTCCCCGGCTTTCCCCTGATCCAGGCCTGACACCGGTCAATGTTCTACTGGCGCCTGTCCGGTTTCTATTTTTTCTATTTCGCTTCGCTCGGTGCGTTGATCCCCTACTGGGGCCTGTACCTGAAATCGCTGGGCTTCAGCGTGGTGGAAATCGGCGAACTGGTGGCCATCATCATGGCGACCAAGATCATTGCGCCCAATATCTGGGGCTGGATCGCGGACCACAGCGGCAAGCGCATGCGCATGGTGCGTATCGCCTGCCTGCTGGCGACCATCAGCTTTGCCGGTGTCTTCCTGGTCCAGGGCTACTGGTGGCTGGCGCTGGTGATGTCGCTGTTCAGTTTTTTCTGGAACGCTGCGCTGCCCCAGTTTGAAGCGACCACGCTGAATCACCTCGGCGAGCAAACCCAGCGTTACAGCAGTATTCGCCTGTGGGGGTCGATCGGCTTTGTGGTGGCGGTGGCCGCGCTGGGCCGGGTCTTCGACCAGACCGGGACCGGCCTGCTGCCGGCGGTGGTGATTACGCTGTTTGCCGGTATCTGGTTGTCCAGTCTGCTGGTGCCGGAACACGTCAATCCGCACCCGGTCGTTGACGACACGCCGCTGCGCAGCGTGCTGGCCAGCCCGGTGGTGATTGCCTTTCTGCTGGTGAGCTTCCTGGTCCAGGCCAGCCACGGACCCTATTACACCTTCTACAGCCTGTACCTGTCCGGTCACGGTTACAGCGAGACGGTGATCGGACAGTTATGGGCCTGGGGGGTCGTCGCCGAGATTGCGGTATTCCTGAAGATGCACGCCTGGCTGCCGCGTTTCGGTGCACGCCGCCTGCTGCTGGTGGCGACCGGCCTGACCGCACTGCGCTGGACGATGGTGGCCCTGTTCGTTGAACAATTGTGGCTGCTGGCGTTCGCGCAGGCACTGCACGCGGCCAGTTTTGGCGTGTTTCACGCCGTGGCGATCTACCTGACGCACCGGCTTTTCACCGGGCGGCACCAGGGTCGCGGGCAGGCGCTGTACAGCAGTCTGAGTTTTGGTGCCGGTGGTGCTGCCGGCAGCCTTGCTGCGGGCTACCTGTGGGAAGGCATGGGCGCTCAGTGGATGTATATCGGTGCCGCTGTGGTGGCGTTGCTTGCCGGCTGGATTGTGTGGCGTAATATCGATACCGGCTTCCAGGCCTGACCAGTTCTCACCCGGGACCAACGTGCACAGATTCCTGTACCTGCTGATGATTATCCCGTTGCTCGCCCAGGGCTACGAGACGCGCCTGGCCGGGTTTGTCGGTGCCGAACTGAGGGGCTTTGTCGAGGACGCGCAGTTCGAGCACCAGTTCGATGGCCTGCAGCCTTCCCTGATCGTGCAACCCGAGTTTACCCTGTTCCCGGAAGACAGTGATGACCAGTTCAACTTTATACCCTTTATCCGGCTGGACAGCCGCGACAGCCGGCGCACGCATGCTGATATCCGCGAAGCCTACTGGCTGCACGTGAGTGATGAGTGGGAACTGCTGGTGGGTTTGAACCGGGTGTTCTGGGGGGTGGCCGAGTCGCGGCACCTGGTCGATATCATCAACCAGACCGACTTTGTCGAGGATATCGATACGGAGGACAAGCTGGGACAACCGATGATCAATCTGACCACCCAGCAGGACTGGGGTGCGCTCAGCCTGTTTGTCATGCCCTGGTTCCGGGAGCGAACCTTCCCCGGCAAGGACGGGCGGCTGCGTTTTCCCCTGGTAACGGACGGCGACCCGCAATACCAGTCCAGCGACAAGCAGCACCGCGTGGATATTGCGCTGCGCTATTCCCATTACATCGGCGAATGGGACTTTGGTCTTTCCTATTTCAATGGCACCGGCCGCGAACCCCGCTTCCTGCTCAACCGCAATGCAACGCGCCTGGTGCCTTTCTATGACCTGATCAAACAGGTCGGGACCGATATCCAGTTGACCCACGAGGGCTGGCTGTGGAAGTTCGAAGGACTGTGGCGGGCACAACACGGCGACCATTTTCTGGCTACGGTAGGTGGTTTTGAATACACCCTGTACCAGCTGGCCGGTTCAGCCGCCGACCTGGGCCTGTTACTGGAATACTCCTGGGATGGTCGCAGCAGTAATCCGGCGGATGCACCACCGGTAGTGTTCGACGACGATATTTTTACGGGTGCGCGCCTGACGCTGAACGATGTCCAGGATTCGGAAGTACTGGCGGGTTTCGTGGTCGACCGGGATACCCGGGCCACGCAGCTGACGGTGGAGGCCGAGCGCCGCTTGAGTGATCACTGGAACCTGGAGCTGGAAAGCCGCTGGTTCCTCAATACCGGCAACAGCGGTGTGGTGTCGGCTTTTCGCGACGACAGCTACGTAACCCTGCGGATATCGCGTTATTTCTAGGGAATCTCTCCATTGAAACCACTGGATTCCGGCATACGCCGGAATGACGGAAAATGAATGAATCAGCGATTCCCCGGGTCACTACTGAAGCTCTCCCCCCGGGGTTAGATTGCACCGGTTGATGGTGTATATTCCTACGCTTGTCCGGTCGCACCAGGACCGGCGGAAGGTAGAGGGAAATCACGTGACACCATCAGATCTTGTAGCGCGAAGCCTGTTGGGC
>DRQL01000050.1 GCA_011371465.1 Gammaproteobacteria bacterium
CAGTCGTGCCCGCCTGAGCTGAAAGGTGTTACTCGATTTGCGCTCCGGGGCGGTCTGGTTGAATACGGCTTTCTGACCCTTCCAGGGTCCGGCCTTGAGCTTGGTGTTTTCCGTATAGGTGTACTGCGGCTGGATAAAGCCCCACACCTTGAGCCGCTCCGCGGACCCGGCGGGTTCGGTGCCCTGCAGCTGCAGCCAGTTGGTGGCATGCGCTGATCCTGTCGCTCCCAGTGCGAGTGCTGTCGTCAGCACCAGTTTTTTGAGTTTCATAGTCTTCCTCTCACTGTTCGAATGGGTGATGCCGTAGCCTGCCATCAGGGTTTCACCAGGGTGTAACCCTGCTCAACCAGGTCCAGGATGCGGACCACGCCTGCAGATACGTGGGTCGCGCGGGGATTGATCTCCGGCGGATGCCCCAGTTTTTTGGTCATTTTGCGCATGGTGTTCTCGCAGGCACTGAAACGCACACCGCTGTTCTCGGACAGGCTCTCGATACGCCCGGCATTGGAATTGTCGGCAAACATCAGGCGCAGACCCGGGCCGAACGCCACGATTTCCACATCGACGCGGTCGGGGCCGTAGTGCTTGATCAGGTTACTGGCGACATTCAATACCAGCGTTTGCTTATATGCATCCTGGTCACTGATCTGCAGGACCACTTTTTTCTCTGCAAACGGCTTGTTTTCGGGCGGCGCGGCCGACGCCAGACTGCTGACGGTCAGCAGCACCGTGACGATGAGCCAGCCCAGTGATTTCTTCAATCGATACATGTACGTTCTCCCGGTGGTAGGCAGTTGACAGCCGGTCTCGATGTACGCGGGGCCGGCGCTGACTGTGTAGATATCCCGCCCCGCATTTTTATTCCCGTGGCAAATAATCTCTTTGGCAGGAAATAAAACCGCCGATCGTTGCATCTAGAGAGTTATGAGCATACTTACGCGTGTCTGTACCACCGCATCCATCCGGAAGAACATTGCTTCCTCCCGCAGCCGCCTGTTCCGGGTGGCGCTGGCCTGGTGCGGCGACCAGATGGTGGCCGATGACCTGGTCCAGGAGACCATGGCGCTGGCCCTGCAGAAAAGTCACCAGCTGCGGGAAAAGGAGCGTCTGAACGCCTGGCTGTACAGCATCCTGAACAACTGCTGGAAACAGCACCTGCGGCGTTACCGGCCGCATGAAAACCTGGACGAACAGCAACCCGGCGAGGAACCGGGCCCGGACTACCGGGTGGGGCAGATGGAAGTTGTCACCCGGGTACGCACCGCGGTCGCCGGCCTGCCGGTGGAACAACGCCGGGTGCTGGCCCTGGTGGACCTGGAGGGCTTTGCCTACTGTGAAGTGGCATCGATACTGGAGATCCCGATCGGCACGGTGATGAGCCGTCTGTACAGGGCGCGTAAAGCGTTAATTAAACTGCTTGATAACCAGACCGGGGAAATGCCAGGAGCGGCGATCCCCTTGCAGCGAGTGAAGTAACTATGAACACATGGATAAACACCGGAAACCGGCATACTGAACTGAACGAGTTGACCCTTAACGCCTATGTCGATGGCCAGCTCGACCCGGAACTGGAGCGCACCGTGCTGAGCGCCATGGACCAGGATCCCGCGATTCGTGAACAGGTGTGTCAACTGCGCCGCGCCAAGGACTGGATGCGAACCGGCTTTGCCGACGTACAGTCGGAGGACCGGCCCCTGCCTGCCTACCGGAAACACTGGAGCCGGTTGCAGACCGGTATCGCCGCTTCGCTCATGGCGCTGGCGATCGGTGTGGGTGGCGGCCTGCTGGGTTATGTTTGTGCTGAACGGGAGGCCGCAAACCACCTGGCGGCCTATCCCGGACACGAAGATCCCGGCAAGGTGCTGCTGCACCTGAGTGACGCCGAACCCCAACATTTTCAGGCGGTACTGGACTATGCAGAACACTTCCTGCAGGAAAACCAGGGGCGCAATGTGCAGGTGGAAGTGATTGCCAACGCCGGCGGCGTTAACCTGATGCGTGCCGGCGTCTCACCGTACGAGGATCGCGTTCGCGCATTGAGTAAAAAATATTCCAACCTGCAGTTTGTCGCCTGCATGAATGCATTGCGCAATCTCCGCCGGGAAGGCATTGAACCGGTCCTGATCGACGACGTGCACAGCGGCACCACGGCCGTCGATCGCGTGGTAAAGCGGCTGCGCGAGGGCTGGACCTACCGCAAGGTCGACAACCTGTCCGGTGATATATAGCTGACACGGTAGTACATTTGCTACTCCTCCAATGTAGCTACCCTTCACATCCCCGCCGACGCGGGGATTTTTTTATTTGCCGATACAGAAGCTGGAAAAGATTTTTCCCAGCAGGTCGTCGCTGCTGAACTCGCCGGTGATTTCCGACAGCTGCTGCTGGGCCAGGCGCAGTTCTTCCGCCAGCAGCTCGCCGGAACCGGCCTCCAGGCAGGACTGCGCGCTGTCCAGGTGGTCGCCCGCGCGCTGCAGGGCATCCAGGTGGCGCCTGCGGGCACTGAATCCTCCACTGCCGGATTCCCGGTAGCCCATTACCTGCTTCAGGTGCTTCCTGAGGAAGTCCATGCCCTCACCGGTGGTGGCACTCAGTGCCACTTCGGTAACCGATGCCTGCTGACGAATACCGGCGGAACGGCCGCCAAGGTCGATCTTGTTGAAGACCAGCGTGTGCGGCAGACGGTGGGGCAGGCGGTCCAGTACCTGCTGGTCGGCAGCGGTGAAACCGGCGCGTGCATCGATGACCAGCAGCACCCGGTCGGCCTGCTCGATCTGCGCCCAGGCACGGCGCACGCCTTCCTGTTCGATCGGATCGCTGCTGTCACGCAGACCCGCGGTGTCGATAACGTGCAGCGGCATGCCGTCGATCTGTATGTGTTCACGCAATACATCGCGCGTAGTGCCGGCAATCGGCGTCACGATCGCCGTATCACTGCCGGCCAATGCGTTCAGGAGGCTGGATTTGCCGACATTGGGCTGACCGGCCAGCACCAGGTTCATGCCTTCGCGCAACAGGCAGCCCTGGCGAGCCTGTGCTCGCACCT
Source organism: Gammaproteobacteria bacterium (assembly GCA_011371465.1). GTDB lineage: Bacteria > Pseudomonadota > Gammaproteobacteria > DSM-19610 > DSM-19610 > Thiogranum. Next base: position 3,047 of record DRQL01000050.1, read on the forward strand.
GCTGCAGCTGGTCAACCACGCTGCTCAGTCGGCGTTGCACTTCGCCATCGCCGAGAAAATCGATTTCCTCTTCGGGAAAATCAATCGCGGCTTCAACAAAGCTGCGCAATTCCGTGAGGGTGGTGACCAGCGCATGGATTTGCCGGGAGAATTCACCCTGCAGCGAACGGGTGGCGGCACGCGCTGCCTGCTCGGTGCTGCTGTCGATCAGGTCGGCAATGGCTTCCGCCTGCGCCAGGTCGAGCTTGTCGTTGAGAAAGGCGCGTTCGGAAAATTCACCCGGTCGCGCCGGTCGTGCACCCAGTTGCAGCACGCGCGCCAGCAGCAGGTCCAGGACCACCGGCCCGCCATGCCCGTGCAGTTCGAGCACGTGTTCGCCGGTAAAGGAATGTGGCGCGGGAAAATAAAGACTCAGCCCCTCATCGACCGGCAGGCCATCGGCATCCCTGAAAACATGCAGTTCGGCAACCCGTGGAGCAACAGGGGAGGCAAACAGCTGATCGGCAATGGCCGGCACCAGGGGCCCGGAAATCCGGACAATGCCGACACCGCCCCGGCCGGGGGGTGTCGCAACGGCGGCAATCGTGTCAACCGGTTCCGTCACGACAACGTATCTACACGCGCTGCGTGTCGTTGCCGGCGATGATCAGCCGGCCGCTTCCACACGTTTGGTGATCACGTATTGCTGGGCGATCGAAAGGGTATTGTTCACTACCCAGTACAGCACCAGCCCGGAAGGGAAGAACGCAAAGAATACGGTGAACACGATCGGCAGGATCATCATTACCTTGGCCTGCATCGGGTCCATGGGCGCCGGGTTCAGCTTTTGCTGGATCAGCATGGTGGCACCCATGATCAGCGGCAAAATGTAATAGGGGTCCGGGGCCGACAGGTTCTGGATCCACAGCATGAAGGGCGCCTGGCGCATTTCCACACTTTCCAGCAACACCCAGTACAGGGAGATGAATACCGGGATCTGGACCAGCACAGGAAGACAACCGCCCAGCGGGTTGACTTTTTCCTTCTTGTACATGTCCATCATGGCCTGGTTCAGCTTCTGCTTGTCATCACCATAGCGTTCTTTCAGCGCCTGCAGGCGCGGCGCCAGCTTGCGCATATTGGCCATCGACTTGTAGCTGGTTTCCGACAACTTGAAAAATGCCAGCTTGATCAGCATGGTGAGAAAGATGATCGACCAGCCCCAGTTACCGACCAGCGCATGTATGTGTTCCAGCAGCCAGAAGATCGGCTGGGCCAGTATGGTCAGCACGCCATAGTCGACCGTCAGTTCCAGACCCGGGGCCACCGCTTTCATGATGTGTTGCAGTTTCGGACCGGCATACAGCTTTACACCGGTGGTCTGTTCACTTCCTGCAGGCGCTTTCAGTGCGGGCCCTATCAACCCGATCACATAGCGATCCCCTTTCAGGGCGCGTGAATAGTAGTGGTCCGTCTGATCAGGCGGCGGTACCAGGGCGGCCACAAAGTAATGCTGGATCATCGCCGCCCAGCCGTCCTTTACATCACGTCCGAGATCCGCTTCCTGCATATCGTCAAACTTAATTTTTTCGTACTTCTCTTCCGGACTGTAGATCACACCACCGGTATAGGTATACAGAAAGCGTTGCTTTTTTACCGGTTCGGTACGTTGAAACTGGTAGTAGGGGCGCGCGCTCCAGTCCCCGCTACCGGTGTTACGCACCTGGAATTCAATGTCGATGACATAGCTGTTGCGATGGAAGCGATACAATTTGGTCACTTCCACGCCGTTCCCGTTACTCCAGCGCAGCGGAACCTCGAGCACATCAGAGCCTGCACCCAGTTCGTAACGGTTCCGGTCAACCTGGAAACCTGCATAGTGGGTCGGTTCCGGCCCCTGTCCCTTGCCGACACGCAGACCGCTCTGTGCAATAAAAATCTCCTTGCTGCTTTCCTGCAGCAAACGGAACGGTCCACTGTCCCTGTCGGTGGTCAGCGGGTACTTCAGCAGGTCAACCTCGCGGAGATCACCGCCCTTGGTATTGATGACGGCACGGAACATGTCGGTCACCACCTCGACCCGTTGTCCCTCCGGCAACCGGGCAGCAACTTCTTCGCTGGCCGCCGCCTCGGTGACATCCTCGGGTGCGGTTGGCAGGTCTTCGCCACCGTGGTCGACGTTTGCGGTGGTGCTGTCAGCCGGTTGCTCCGTTGTCTGTACCTGCGGCTGAGGTTGCGGCCCGTAGTCCTTCATCCATGCCTGCCATATCAGCAGTACCAGGAAGGAGAGGGCGATGGCGAGAAGAGTGCGTGGGTTATCCATGGGTATGCTTCGGTGAGTGAGGGGTTGAGTGATTGCAGTGCCGTTCCGGTACCGGGTCTGCGCCGCCGCTGTGCCAGGGATGACACGAACCGATGCGACGCAACGCCAGCCAGCCCCCGCGCAACAGACCGAAGCGCTCGATGGCCGTAATGGAATACTGGGAACAACTCGGTGTGAACCGGCAATGGTTACCCAGCCAGGGGCTGAGCACCAGGCGGTAGGCTTTAATGAGAATCAGAACCAGTGTGCGCATGCGCTGCGATTGTACGCCAGTGTGTGTCCAGTGCGCTGAGTAATTGTTGATTGCTTCGTGAACGGATACCGGGCCGCACCAGCACTACCAGGTCACGGCCGCCAAGAAGATCCTGGTGCTGGCGGAAACTCTCGCGTACCAGGCGCTTGATCCGGTTGCGTTGCACGGCATTGCCGGAAACCTTGATCGATATCGCCGTCCCCAGGCGCGGGTGTTGCAGGTCGTTGGGAATCGCCAGTATCGTCATCCAGCGGTCACCGGCCCTGTCTTTACAACGCTTGAATACCCGCTGATATTGCGCAGCCTTCAACAGGCGATGCGTTGAGGGATAACGCGCCGCCGCGCTCAAGGAAGCGTCGTTCAGACGGCCAGACGCGCGCGTCCCTTTGCCCGCCGGGCCTTGATGACAAGGCGCCCGCTCTTGGTACGCATCCGGGCACGGAAACCGTGGGTGCGTTTACGCTTCAGGTTACTGGGTTGAAAAGTCTGTTTCATGCCGTTACACCGGTCCCGGAATAGTTAAAGGCCCGCGCATCAGGGCGGGCCCAAAATAGACCGCGCAGCGTACTGTTTTCACACCCGGTCTGTCAACCGTTTTTGCTTGCGAAAACGGCCGGTTTAGTTGTGGATAAGTACTGACGCGCGCGTTAGACTGCGGGGTCCCCCAGCACACAAACACACACCGAGGTCTCCTTTGCAGGGCTCACTCTGGCAACAATGTCTGGTGCGGCTCGAAACCGAGCTGCCCGAACAGCAATTCAACACCTGGATACGTCCGCTGCACGCGGTGGAGGAGGGCCAGGGTCTGAAGTTGCTGGCGCCCAACCGCTTTGTACTGGAATGGGTGCGAAATAATTACATCCATGATATCCAGCAAACCCTGGACACCCTCAACCAGAACGATGAACTGAAAGTAGAACTGGAAGTTGGCTCCGCGGCCGTTGCAGAAGATCCGTCCGCCGCAGAAAAAAGGGCCCCGTCCGTACGTATGTCCCGGCGCCGGGACAGGAATATACCGCAGAAAAGCAACCTCAACCGCGGTTTTACCTTTGACAGCTTTGTGGAAGGAAAGTCCAACCAGCTGGCGCGCGCGGCCTCGCTGCAGATTGCCGAAAATCCCGGCGATGCCTATAACCCCCTGTTTATCTACGGCGGTGTTGGACTGGGCAAGACGCACCTGATGCAGGCCGTGGGCAACATGATCGTTGCCAACCGTCCGCATGCACGTGTCACCTACCTGCACTCCGAACGTTTTGTCGCGGATATGGTCAAGGCGCTGCAGCACAATGCGATGAGCGAATTCAAGCGCCACTACCGTTCCGTGGATGCCCTGCTGATCGACGACATCCAGTTCTTTGCCGGGAAAGAACGCTCTCAGGAAGAATTTTTCCACACTTTCAATGCGTTACTGGAGGGCCAGAGTCAGATCATCCTGACCTGCGACCGCTATCCCAAGGAACTCAAAGGCCTGGAGGAGCGACTCAAATCCCGTTTTGGCTGGGGTCTGACGGTCGCCATCGAACCGCCGGAACTGGAGACCCGCGTTGCCATCCTGGTAAACAAGGCTGCCCAGGCAAACGTCGAACTGCCCAGTGATGTGGCCTTTTTCATTGCCAAGCGCATTCACTCCAACGTGCGCGAACTGGAAGGCGCCCTGAAACGCGTGGTAGCCAGTGCCCGTTTTACCGGGCGCAGCATCGATGTGAAATTCACCAAGGAAGCACTACGGGACCTGCTGGCCCTGCAGGACAAACTGGTTTCCATCGACAATATCCAGAAGACGGTTGCCGAGTACTTCAAGATTCGTGTGGCCGATCTGCACTCTGCGCGTCGCACCCGCTCCATTACCCGGCCCCGCCAGATCGCCATGTCGCTGGCCAAGGAACTGACCAACCACAGCCTGCCGGAAATCGGGGCAGCCTTCGGCGGTCGTGATCACACCACCGTGTTACACGCCTGTCGCAAGGTGAACGAACTCAAGGAAGCGGATATGCGCATTGCGGAGGACTACAGTAACCTGTGGAGAATTCTGACCGCATAATGTGGACAAGCGGTGGACAAAGTTGCGGCGCAAAAGTTTTCCGATATTATCCACAGTTGATGCACAGATTCGGGGCCACTTTACCGGCCCCCTGTTTTAAATATAACCCGATGAATTTAATATATAAAATCCAGGTTACTAACAACCGGTCGCGGTACTAATAACTATAACTGGAACTCTATATATTCAAGGACTAATTAATGAAATTCACGATTGACCGAGAGTCTTTGCTAAAACCATTGCAGCAAGTCATTGGTGTCGTAGAACGTCGTCAGACATTACCTGTGCTGGGTAATGTATTGATCGTAGCGGATGACAAGGGATTGCAGGTAACCGCTACCGACCTGGAAGTTGAAATCCAGGCCAGCGCCTCTGTGCAGATCGATGAGGGTGGTGAAATCACCTTACCGGCACGCAAACTGGTGGATATCTGCAAGGCGCTTCCCGATCAGGCAAAAATCCGGTTTTCCTTCAGTGATCAGAAAGCGCAGATACAGTCCGGCAAGAGTCGCTTTACTCTTACTACCCTGCCCGCGGATGATTTCCCGGTGATTGAGGAAATCAGGACGGACTGTCAGTTTTCAGTTCCCCAGGACAAGCTGAAAGAAGCGATCGAACGCACCCAGTTTTCCATGGCACAGCAGGATGTGCGCTATTACCTGAACGGTTTGATGCTGGAAATCGGCAATGGCCTTCTGCGCACGGTAGCCACCGATGGTCACCGTCTCGCCCTGTGCGATACGGAAGTGGATATTTCGATCAGTCAGCCGCGCCAGGTCATCGTACCGCGCAAGGGTATCCAGGAATTACAGCGTTTGCTGGACAGCAACAGTGAACCGGTGCAGGTCGAAGTAGACACCAATCACATCCGTTTGCGTACGGCTGACGTTTGTTTTACTTCGAAGCTGGTAGACGGGCGTTTTCCGGACTATGAGCGGGTAGTTCCCAGGAACGGAGACAAGAAAGTACTGGCTGACCGGGAGCTGTTTCGTCAGGCGCTGTCCCGGGCCTCGATTCTTTCCAACGAGAAATACCGGGGTATACGGCTCAATTTGCATAAAAATAACGTTAAAATTCAAGCACATAACCCTGAGCAGGAAGAGGCCGAC
>DRQL01000051.1 GCA_011371465.1 Gammaproteobacteria bacterium
AGCCAAATGTCTGCAAACATCAAAGCGATCGAAGCAAGCCTTGAGCAGGTAGGTTCAACTGCAAATAGCACGCTGGAAAAAGCTGGCGAAAACTCAGATAAGCTTGATTCCTTAACAGAAGAGGTTGGCAAACTACCGAAAGAATCAGGGAATGGAGGTTAATAGCATAACACACATATGAGGACCCCAGCTGTCAATATGCACGACCCGACGATACCGGATAGTTTCGTATCCAGCATCCAATGACATCCGGCGTCGCAGGTAGACTGCCTTTCAATTCAAGGACAGGTTCTGCCCTAAACACATATAGAGCGTCATTGGCAGGCCCGATGGGTCCGTCGCGCTAGAATCAATTCAAGCTCTCCTTATACCGGTGTATTCATAGTAACAAGGGCTTGATCGTGAACCGATCATCCAGTTAGCTTCGCACTCGGGTAAGGCGCTTACTATCAGACGGTGACACGGGAAAAGGGTCATAACAAACGCCTCCAAATCGACGCGGCTACGCCGCACGCTTGAGGCGAGACGCTATGAATAAACAGGAAGCAACAAAATGGGGCAAAAGTATTCTGCAATATCCGAAAAACTGAAACAGTTTATCGAAGACCAAAAAATATTCTTTGTAGGAACAGCTACTGCTGACAGCAGAGTAAATATATCTCCGAAGGGAATGGACTCTTTACGAGTTCTGGATCAAAACAGGGTTGTCTGGCTTAATGTAACTGGTAGCGGTAATGAGACGTCTGCGCATATTCAGGAAAGCCCTCGGATGACAATAATGTTTGCGGCTTTTGAGGGTAATCCAATGATTCTACGAATTTATGGAAATGCAAGGGTGATTCATAAAAACGACCAAAAATGGGATGAATTATTTTCCTTGTTCAATCCGATACCAGGTGCAAGGCAAATCTTTGATTTGGAAGTCGACCTTGTCCAAACTTCTTGTGGTATGGCAGTGCCTTTTTTTGATTATATAGGTGAAAGAGATCAATTAAAAAACTGGGCCATAAAAAAAGGCCAGGAAGGATTGAAGGAATATTGGGAACAAAAGAACCAATTAAGCCTTGATGGAAAGCCAACGAATATAATGAAAAAAAATGCATAACATCAATATGACCGCCCCTGTCATCAGGCAAAGTGGTCTTTTCAGGTCTGCTGACCCACGATAGACCGGTAGCCGATTACGCCACCATAAAATACAGTAAGCTCTATTTATTGAGTAACCATTATTATAGAGCCATAACCGCTTGAAAACTTGGTAATTGTGGCGTCTGCACAACAATTCTGCTAGACTTCATCGCTTTATGTTAAAGAACAGGCGGCGTTTTCGCCTTTGCACTTCAAATTGGTGACCCAGGATATGATCTTTTACTGCATTCCCCAACAGGCGTATATGAGAACCGAAAACTGCACCAACCTGCGCAAGCGGCCCGCCGGGAAGGCGCCGGCCGGTGCACAGCCCATGTTGCGTGCCTGTGAGAAATGCACCATGTACCCGCTGGTCGACCTGAAAAAGGTGCCGACCGTCACGCTGGATGACTACCTGAACGGTAGCAAGCCCAAGACCGTCAACCTCCAGGCGTCCGCCAATCGCAAGATCATCCAGGCCAACATTGCCGCGGCCTAGGCCGGGTCTGTCATTCATGTGATGCCGGCGGTGCTTGATTCAGGCCTGCCGGTATGAATCCCTATTACGGTGTGCGCCGCCTGGGGCCCTACATGGGCGTGATCCAGGTTATCGACGTGGGGGATGCCTGCGCCTATTCCACCAACGGTCGCAGCTGGCGTATCCGGCAGCAGACCGCGTCCGGGCGGTTTCGCTGGGGGATTGCGCAGATTTCCGAAAGCAACATGGACGATGTGCGCATCGTGAACGCCGATAACCTGGTGGCAGCATTGCGTAAGCTGCCACCGGTTCCTTTCCCCGTACGTGACTGTTTCGAGCTCTGGCTGCTGCACAACCGCAGTCGCCAGCCGCTGGCCCTGTTGCGCACCTGCTACAAGGCCGAGGATATGGAGCCGGTCACCGACCCGCACTGGCGGCCTTTCGTCAAGACCGACTCCGGGTTTGTATCACAGACCCTGCAGCAGCTGCGCGCAGCAAAACCGGCACGCAGTCTGCCCACGCCTCACAAGGACCAGCTGGAAAGCCTGGTGAACGAGGCCGCGCGCCCGCTGGCCGTGGCACAGTGGTTTCAGCGCCTGCCCGATGGCAGCGGGATCGGGCACCACGGTCTGCGCCTGCTGCCGGATGACGAGGGGCGAACCCTGGACCGGGAAGCGTTTCCCGAACTGCTGATCAGTGAACACTGGGAAGACCCGGTACACGCGGGCCTGGTGGCGGATTATCACGACTGGTACGCGGCCTCCCTGCTGGCGCACCAGAACCTGGCTCGTGCCACCCGCGCGCGGCTGGAGCAGGCTGCCTGCCGGCGACCGCAGTCACTGCTGGCCAACTACCCGTTGATCCCGGAATTTCTCAACCGGGACGCGATCGAAGTGGCGCTGGTCAGCGCGCGCTTGATGAACGCCTGATGCTTTTCACCTAGCCGACCTGGGGCGCCTCCCTGGGCAGGTGCAGGGCAACGGCCACGGTGGCCACCAGGATCAGTACGCCCAGTGCGACGACCGTAGTGACCGGGTGAACCTCTTCGGCGGCGGCCAGGGTGTACAGGCCGACCGTTACCAGCATGGCGAAGTTCTGGAAAAAGTTCTGGATGGCGACGGCGCGCCCGCTGCCGATGGTGCTGTGCCCGATATCCTGCAGCGCGGCGTTGATGGGCACCAGGAAGATGCCGCCGGCGATACCGGTCAGCAGCAGCACGATGCGCGCATCCCACACCGGGCTTACCAGGCTCAGCATCGGCGTGTTCACCAGGCTGAACAGCAAAATCATCAGGCCCATGGCGTAGGCGGCAAAGCGGGCGCGGCGCAGCTGCTCCAGCGGTATGAACAGTGGTGCGACCAGTGTGCCAATGATGACGCCGAGGGCAATGAACAGGGCCAGTGCCGAGATGTCTCCGGCGGAATGGATGCTGAGCACCACCGGCGCCCAGGCCACCAGCAGCACACGCAGGACCGCCGAAGCGCCCCAGAACAGGCTGCCGCCCAGCATGGCGAAGCGTGCCCGTGGTGTCTCCATGAAGCCGCTGATCATGCCGGCGAATTTTGGTAACGCATGCTGCAGCGTCCCGCCCTGTGGCGGCAGCAGCGGAATCAGCAGGGTGACCGCCATCGAGACCAGGTACAGTACGAGCACCATCAGGAAAGCACCGCTGACGCTGTAGTCCGCCAGGTAGCCGCCGACCACCGCGCCCACGATGATGGCGAGGATGGTGGAGCCTTCGATCCAGCCGTTGGTCCTGACCAGTTGTTCCTTGGGTACCAGCTCCGGCAGGATGCCGTATTTTGCCGGGCTGTAGATCGCCGCACCCAGCCCGACCAGGGCATAGGAGAACAAGGGTTCGATACCCGCCAGGATCATCCCCGTGCCGAGCGCCTTGACCAGGTTGCCGAGCAGCAGTACCCGTGACTTGGAAAAACGGTCCGCGATGGGGCCTACCCAGGGCGCTGATACCACGTAGGCAATCAGGAAGGAGGCCTGCAGCGCCGGGATATACCAGCCGGGCACATCTTTGGCCTGCAGCACCATGCCGATCGCGGCGAACAGGATGGCGTTGTCGCCAAAGGCGGTCAGGAACTGGGCAAACAGCAGGGGGAGTACACCGCGGCTCATGTTGTGGTCTCCGTGTACCGGGTTTAATCGAACCAGTGCACCAGGTGCTCGGGCAATTCGTCGCTATGTACAAACTGTTCGGATATTACGCGGTCGCGTATCGAAATGCCCGCCTGCCGTACGCTGTCGGGGTCGCCGCTGATCAGCGGGTGCCAGTCGAACAGCGGCTTTCCCTCCGCCAGCAGGCGATAGGCACAGCTGTCCGGCAGCCATTGCTCGGTACGGGCGACCTCGGGTGTGACCTTGATGCAGTCCGGCACCAGCGTCGAACGCTGTGCGTAGCAGGTGCAGCAGCTTTGTTCATTGTCATGATACTCGCATACTACATTGGTATAGAACAGTTTGCCGCTGTCCATGTCCTCGATCTTGATCAGGCAGCACAGCCCGCAGCCGTCACACAGGGACTCCCATTCCTGCGCGTCCAGTGACTCGAGCGGGCGGTTTTCCCAGAAGCGATCTGACGGCATCAGCGGGTGTCTTCCTGCCGGCTTGCCGGGTTACAGTGTGATGTAGATATCATAGCGTGTTTTTTTGCTGGCGATGCGGGTGTCGGGTTTGCGGTCCTGTATCCAGCCGGCCCGCTGCGGGCGTTTTACCACTACGCGACGCGTGGCGGTTTGCAGCGCAATGTCGAGCAGCGCATCCGAGTCCAGGTCGGGTCCGACCAGTTGCTGCAGGGCGCGCATGCCCTTTTTTACCTGTACGTGCGCTTTGCCCGACGGGTACATCGGGTCCATGTAGACCACCTCGGGCCGCTCGGCTTCGGCCAGTTTGAGCAGGTAGTGGCCGGCATCGGCGTTGACCAGTTGCAGCCGGTCGTTGATCCAGGCGCCAATGGTACTATCATCGGCCGCCCGGCGCAGGGCATCGTGCAGCAAGGCAGCCACCAGCGGCGAGCGTTCGCACAGGGTGACGCGGCTGCCGAGGCTGGCGAGCACAAAACCGTCGCGTCCCAGTCCCGCGGTCGCATCGAAGATGTCCGGACTGAATCCCGCTTTCATGCCGACCGCGCGCGCCAGCGCCTGGCCGCGACCGCCGCCAAAGCGCTGCCGGTGCCCCATTTCACCACCGACAAAGTCGACCCGCACCGGGCCGGGCGCACCCCGTCCCGCCTGGCACAAGGACAGGCCGTATTCGTCCAGTTGCAGATAAAAACCTTCCCGGGGTATGGCCTTGCGGCGCGGGATGTCAAAAACCGTGCACAGTACAGCCGCCTGCTTTTCCAGCACGGCAATGTGACACACCAGGCCAATGTCTGCAGTGGCGGGCATAGGCCCGTCAGTGTACCCGGCCGCGCTGGTCAACCGGTAGTTTGCGGAAAGACCGGCAGCGGTGTGCTGCAGCGTGGTTCCTTGCGCTTCATCCAGCGCATCATCAACTTGCGTACCGCGTTGGCGGTGCGTGTCGGCAGGCCGCGCGCGGTCGGTTGCTGCCGTAGCAGGAACAGCGTCAGGTCATCCGCGAAGCGGCGGCTGCCGTTGAGCGCAACCAGTGTCTCGACCAGTGCCTGGTAGAATGGCCCGATCTCGGTCTGTTCGATCTGGTTCAGCAGCTCGATCAGGCCCTCGAAGCCGGGTCGTGTCCCGTCGCTGCGCTTGATATCGAGGAGTGCATCCGAGAACAGGAACAGCCAGTCTTCGCCGTCCAGCATGATTTCGTTTTCAAAGTAATGGATATCGCCAAGAATCCCGATCGGCGGGCCGGCACAGCATTCCGGCAGCATCTGCCAGCGGCCATCGCGCCGGATCAGCATGTAGGGGTGACCGGCGTAGGCGTAGGTCAGGCTGCGGTCCCAGTGGTTGTAGGTGGCCGCGGCGGCAGTGGCAAAGCTGCCGCTGGCTTCGCTGGCAAGGATGTTGCCATTGAGTTCCTCGAGGATGGCGGCGTTGCCCAGTTCGCTCATGAGTCTGGCCAGCGGTTGCTGCAGGCGCGAGGATATGTGTGCTGCCGCGTCATCGTGCCCGGCTACATCGATGAGCAGGAACTTGCTGAAAACCCCGTGGTTGCAGACGGTGACGTGGTAAATATCACCGCCGGCGCGTTTATCCGCACAGGGCACGGACAACAGGTAGCCGTCGAGACCCGGCATGGTGAAGGTTTCCAGCGCGAGTTCATTGCCGCCCCACACCACGTTACAGAACCAGGATTCAGGTTGCCGGGTGAGCGGCAGTGTCCATTCGGCTGTCTGCATACCGGTCTCCCGCAGGCGTGGCTGTAAATAGCGTGTTACAGAAGTGGACAGCAGGCCCGCGGCCAGGTTCCGCACAGCCAGTGCGAAGGGCGGCTTAAGCCATTAGTGCAGTTGAGAATTTTTGTGATTCAGGCGGGCGGGGAGAGACGCTTCCCTGAGGCAGCAAACAGGACGGTTTTTCCGCTTATCGGGAGAGCCTGCTTTGCTAGAATGCGCATATGGATGTGTCTTTTATTATTGATCCCCTGAACGATGCCCAGCGCGAAGCCGTCACGGCCAGCCAGGATCCATTGCTGGTGCTGGCGGGCGCCGGCAGTGGCAAAACCCGCGTGCTGGTGCACCGCGTTGCCTGGCTGGTGCAGGTCGAGGGTATTTCGCCCTACGGTATCCTGGCCGTCACCTTTACCAATAAAGCCGCCGGTGAAATGCGCAGCCGCATCGAACAGTTGATCGGCGTGCCGACACGCGGCATGTGGGTGGGTACCTTCCACGGCCTGGCGCACCGCCTGCTGCGCGCCCACTGGCAGGAAGCCGGGTTGCCGCAGTCTTTCCAGGTGCTGGATTCCGACGACCAGTACCGCATCATACGGCGCATTCTCAAGGCGCTGGAGCTGGACGAGAGCCGCTGGCCGCCGCGCCAGTCGCAGTGGTACATCAATGCACGCAAGGATGAGGGGCAGCGCCCACAGCATATCGAACACAAGGGCGATCCCTACCAGCGCCAGCAGGTGGCGATCTACCAGGCCTACGAAGAACTCTGCCAGCGTTCCGGGCTGGTCGATTTTGCCGAGCTGCTGCTGCGGGCCCACGAACTGTGGTTGCAGCACCCGGAGTTGCTGGCGCATTATCAGCAGCGTTTCCGGCATATCCTGGTCGACGAGTTCCAGGACACCAATACCATCCAGTACGCCTGGTTGCGGGTGTTATCCGGCAAGCAGGCCAACATTACCATTGTCGGTGACGACGACCAGTCCATTTACGGCTGGCGCGGCGCGAAAATCGAAAACCTGCAGCGCTTCGGCAGGGATTTCCCCGGCGCGCGCACCCTGCGCCTGGAACAGAACTACCGTTCCACCGGTGTGATCCTGAAGGCGGCCAACGCACTCATCACGCATAACGACAGCCGCATGGGAAAACAGCTGTGGACCGAAGGGAACGAGGGCGAGCTCATCCAGCAGTACACGGCGATGAACGAGCTGGACGAAGCCCGCTTTGTGGTGGAGAGTCTGCAGGCTTCGATCGACCAGGGTGAACCGCGCAGTGCCCACGCCATCCTGTACCGCTCCAATGCCCAGTCGCGCGTGTTCGAGGAACGCCTGTTGCAGGCCGGGATCGCCTACCGGGTGTACGGTGGCCTGCGCTTCTTCGAGCGCCAGGAGATCAAGGACGCACTGGCCTACCTGCGCCTGTGCGAAAACCACGAGGATGACGCTTCGTTTGACCGCGTCGTCAACCAGCCGCCACGCGGGATCGGCGAGCGCACCCTGGCGGTGGTGCGGGAACGCGCCAAACTGCAAAAGATCCCGCTCTGGTCAGCGGCGCAGGCACTGACGGAAGAAGATGAACTCAGCGCCCGGGCGCGCAACGCACTGGCCGCTTTTTTGAAGATCATTCATACCTTTGCCGGGGATATCGAGCCGCTGCCCCTGGGTGAACAGGTCGAACACGTGGTCCAGTGCAGTGGCCTGAAAGAACACTACGCGAAGGAAAAAGGCGAAAAGGGCCAGGCCCGGATCGAGAACCTCGATGAGCTGGTGAACGCCGCCCGGGAGTTCGAATATGACAGCGACGAGGATGAAGATCTCGCGCCATTGCCGGCTTTTCTTTCCCACGCTGCGCTGGAAGCCGGCGAAGGCCAGGGCGGCCAGTGGGAAGACTGCGTGCAGTTGATGACCCTGCATTCCGCCAAGGGGCTGGAGTTCAACACGGTATTCCTGTGTGGTCTGGAAGAAGGCCTGTTTCCGCACCAGCGATCGATCCAGGAAGCGGGTCGCCTGGAAGAGGAACGGCGCCTGTGTTACGTGGGTATTACGCGCGCCTGCAAGCGCCTGTTCATCACGCACGCGGAACACCGGCGCCTGCACGGCAGTGAGTCCTATAACCTGCCGTCGCGGTTTATCGGTGAAATCCCGGCGGAGCTGGTAAACGAAATCCGGCCGCGCATCCAGGTGAACCGGCCATCCGCTACGTATGCCGCGAGTCCGTCACTGGAACCGGCGCCGGACGGCTTAAGCCTGGGACAGCGCGTGCAGCACGCCAAATTCGGGGACGGTGTGATACTCAATTACGAAGGACAGGGCGCGCATGCGCGCGTACAGGTCAATTTCGAACAGGCCGGCAGCAAGTGGCTGGTGGTGGCCTACGCCAACCTGCAACCGGCGTAATAGCGTTGCGCAGAAAAGAAAATGCGCCCGGTCAGGTGTGTATTCGCGGTCAGGAGACCGCTCCTACGGGTTGCGGTGTGCGCCTGCAGGAGCGCCGTCCTTCGGCGCGAAGATTGGCTAGCCTGTTTTGGTGGCAGGCAGCACCCGGCGTAACCAGAAATAACCCAGCAGTGCGGATATAAACGAGCCGCCAAGAATGCCGATGCGGTCCTGGTAGAGATAGGGCGAACTGGCGTCTTCGAACGCCAGTGAGCCAATGAACATGCTCATGGTAAAGCCTACGCCACACAGTATGGCGATGCCGTACAGCTGAACCCAGTTTACACTTTCAGGCAATCTGGCAATGCCCAGTTTGATGCCCAGCCAGCACAGTCCGAACACCCCCAGCTGTTTGCCCACGACCAGGCCCAGCGCAATGCCGACCGGGACCGGTCCCAGCAGCTGTTCCATACCCATGCCCTGCAGTGATACGCCGGCGTTTACAAACGCGAACAGGGGCAGGATGACGAAGGAGACGCTGCCGTGCAGGTCGTGTTCCAGTTCGTGCAGGGGCGAGGTGCCGGTCTCCGGATTCTTTGCAATGGGTATGAACAGCGCCAGTACCACCCCCGACAGCGTTGCATGGATGCCGGATTTGAGCAGTGCAGCCCACATGATCAGGCCGATGAGAATGTAGGCGCTTAGCCGGGTTGTGCCGCGCCAGTTGATGAAAGCCAGCAGCGCGGTGCAGGCCAGTGCGATATACAGCGCTGTAAGCGACAGGTCAGCGGTATAGAACAGCGCAATGATGATGATGGCGCCCACATCGTCGAAAATGGCCAGCGAGACCAGGAAAATTTTCAACTGGTAGGGTACACGCGAGCCGAGCAGTGCCAGAATACCGAGCGCGAAGGCGATATCGGTTGCTGCCGGTATGGCCCAGCCGCTGGTGGCCAGCTCGTCACCGCGGTTGACCAGCAGGTAGATCAACGCCGGAACCGCCATGCCGCCGATGGCACCAATGGCCGGCAGCGTGATCTTGCGGATATCGGAAAGCTCGCCTTCGATGAACTCCCGCTTCAGTTCGAGGCCGATCAGGAAGAAGAACACGGCCATCAGGCCGTCATTGATCCACAGCAGGGAAGGCTTGGCGATTTCGAAGGCACCGATGCGGATGTGTATCGGGATATTGAGAAAGCGGTCGTAGTAGCCGTCCAGGGGTGAATTGGCCAGCACCAGGGCGACCACAGAGGCCAGTATCAGCAGGATACCGCTGGCGCTTTCGAGTTTCAGGAATTCGCGGATGCCGTAGATCATGCGCGGATCATACTACAGGTAGGCGACCTGGCGGCAAGGACAGAGTGGTTAGCCGCAGGCAGGCGCAGCACCCGCTGTATCCGCCCGGAAGGGTGGCGACGCAGAGCGGTCAGTCAGCCCGGCCGACCGTTTGCAGCTGGGGACCGGGCAGGCGGGTGATATTCATCAGCGCCTCGCGGGGTTTGCCGATGTAGTTCCCCTGCGCATAGTCCACGCCGAAGTCACGCAGCATTTCCAGTGTGGCCGCGTCTTCGACGTACTCGGCGATGGTCTGCTTGCCCAGCGCGTGTGCCACCTGGTTCATGGAGTGCACCATGGCCTGGTCGATCTGGCTGTTGGCCATACCCTGCACAAAGGCGCCGTCGATTTTCAGCTTGTCGACCGGCAGGCTCTTCAGGTAGGCGAAAGACGAAAAGCCGGCGCCGAAATCGTCCAGTGCAAACTGGCAGCCCATGTTCTTGAGCGACGCGATGAATTTTTCCGCTTCCGAAAGCTTGGCGATGGCGGCGGTTTCCGTGATCTCGAAACACACGCGGGACGGGTCGATGTTGGAATTGTCCAGCAGCTCCTGGATCATGGGCAGCAGGGTGGCATCCTCGAACGCCTTGCCGGACAGGTTAATGGAAAAGCGTACCGATTCACCCTGCTGGTGCAGGCGCGACAGC
The DNA here is from genome assembly GCA_011371465.1 of Gammaproteobacteria bacterium. Taxonomy (GTDB): domain Bacteria; phylum Pseudomonadota; class Gammaproteobacteria; order DSM-19610; family DSM-19610; genus Thiogranum. Next base: position 10,273 of record DRQL01000051.1, read on the forward strand.
TGGGTCAGCGCGCGGCGCACGATCCAGCGGTCAACCGCGTGTATGAGGCCGAAGCGTTCGGCGGCGGGCATGAAGCCGCCCGGCAGGATGATCTCGCCGTCGTCGCAGACCATGCGTACCAGTACTTCATAGTCCTGTACCTGGTCATCGTTGAGCGCCATGATGGGCTGGTACACCAGCTGGAAACGGTCGTGTTCCAGCATTTCGCGCACCCGCGAGGCCCAGCCCATGTCTGCGGCCATGCCGGCCTTGTCACTGTCGGACGGGTCATAGAGATTGATGCGGTTGCGGCCCTGCGCCTTGGCCAGGTTGCAGGCGATATCGGCATGGGAAAGGGCTTCCTCGGCAGAATCGACCAGTGTATCGATGATGGCGGCGCCGATGCTGCAGCTGATATTGAAACTTTTCCCATCCTGCAGAAAGCGGTATTCCTCCAGCAGCACGCGGAAGTGGTCCGCGGCGGAGAGCACGTTTTCCGGGCGGATGTTGTACAGCAACAGGGTGAATTCATCACCGCCGAAGCGTGCCAGCAGGTCGCCGTCACGCACGTGATTCAGCAGCAGGCGGGTGACCTCGACCAGCAGCTGGTCGCCTGCGGCGTGTCCCAGCGTGTCATTGATGTACTTGAACTGGTCCAGGTCGATGTAGAGCAATGCGCAGGTGCGGTCCGGGTCGCGGGAGACGCGCGCCACGGTGCGCACCAGTTCCTGCTGGAAATAGTGTCGGTTGAACAGGCGTGTCAGCGAGTCGTGTTCGGCCTGGTAGGTCAGTTGTTCGTGGAAGGCTTTCTGGTCCGTAATGTCGCGAGCCGTTCCGCTGATCTGCAGAATATTGCCTTCTGCGTCCACGTGCGCCTTGGCATTGAAGCTGAGCTGGCGGTGGTTGCCCTCGATGTCGATGTGCACCGTTTCATACTGGTACAGATCCTTGCCGGCCAGCAGGTTGCCAAAGGCATTCTGGTCGGCTTCGCATTTGTCCGGCGCGCAGAACTCTGAAATGGAACGACCCAGCATATCCTCGGGCTCCAGCCCGTAGATCATCCGCGAGGAGGAATTCAGGTAACTCCAGCAGCCCGTGGGGTCGACACTCCACACCAGGTCATGCGCGGTTTCGACCAGTGCGCGGTAACGGGCCTCGGCATCCAGCAGTTCGTGTTCGGCGGATTTGCGTTGCGTGATGTCGGCAACCAGGCAGGTGAACATGCACTTGCCACTGATTTCCATCGCCGAAATGCGCAATGAGATCTGGATGGTCGAGCCATTGCGGTGTTTGCCCTCCACTTCGCGTTCCTCGCTGTGCGCAGCGATGGGTTTGCGGACTTCAAATACGTCGGGCATGAGGGCCGCGAGATGACGGCCGCGGATTTCCTGGGCCAGGTAACCGAACAGGCGCTCCGCTGCCGGGTTGAAGGTGTCGATCAACCCTTGCTCGTCGATGACAATAATGCCTTCCGCCGCTGTATCGATGATCGCTCGCATATGGGTCTCCTGGTCACCGAGGCGCTGAAACACCTTGCCGAGGGTCTGGGTGAGGTGCCCGATCTCGTCGGTGGATGCCGGGCGCAGCTTGGCAAGATCCTCGTGGGTAGAAGCACCGCTACGGCTGAACAGCTCCTGAAAGGGGCGCAACGCCTGTTGCATACTGCGTATGGATAACAGGCTGATGGTGGTGGTAATGATGCCCAGCGCGATCCAGGTCACCAGGTAACCGGCATCCAGTTCACCGGTACGCAGCCAGTGATACTCGACCAGCAGCGAGCAGGACAGCAGCGGTACCAGTCCGGCCAGCAGCAGCGTTCTCGATTTCAGGCTGACCAGGACACGGTTCAGGCTCAGGAAGCCGGCCAGTTTGCCGAGCTGGTGCAGGCCGAACAGGTAGGCCGGCATGCCCACCAGGATGGCGGTGACCACCTGCAGTAACAGGAAATGAGAGAAGGCGAAGCGGTTGTCGGCGTTGATGCCGCCGTCCAGGCTCCAGAACACCAGTAGCGGGCTGACCAGCGCGTGCAGGGCCAGCAGGCCCCAGAAATCACGACTGAAGCGACTCAGCAGGTGATGCAGGTGGCCGGGCGCATTGCCGCCATCCGGGTTCTGCATGGCCCAGGTGGTCAGCGGTGTAATCAGGCGCTGCAGCTGGAACAGCGAGAAAAAGACCAGGGAGATCGAGAAGGCCGGGACCAGGCCTGCGGCCAGGATCTGTTGCAACTGCCAGACCTGGATGACCCCGAACAGCACCGCTGCGCTGAAACCGGTCAGCGGTGCCAGCAGGAAGCCAAGGAACAGAAAAATTGAAAATCGGGCGCCTGTGCGCTCCGGGGCATCCAGCATACTTTCCCCTTCCACGGATAGCCGGATTCAGTATTTCTGACTGTCCGGACAGGTTGTTATAATGCTATCGCCTGCTCAATTTCCTTATATTGCAGTGTGATACGGGCATAAATAAACCAATTGGCGAAGATAGTGGCATAACCTAGGAGAATTGCAAGGATTATTTTTAAAGAGTCCTGGCCTGATCCAGGCCGTACAATAATGCGCCCCGACCGGACCGGTGTGCAGGAGCCAAGCATGAAACGAAGACATTTTTTACGACAACTGGGTACGGGTACGCTGGCTGCCGGTGCGGTGCTGGGTGCCGGCTGCCAGCAGCAGGGTACGGCGGAACCGGCCGCAGCGGCGCCAGCCGCGGGTTTCAGGCCGCTGAAGTGGAAAATGGTGACGACCTGGCCGAAAAATTTTCCCGGCCTGGGTACCGGCGCCAACACCCTGGCGAAGCTGATTACACAGATGACCGGTGGCCGTATCCAGGTGAAGGTATACGGTGCGAAGGAACTGGTGCCGGCGTTCGGTGTATTCGATGCAGTCGCCGGCGGCACCGCCGAGCTGGGTCACGGGGCTTCCTACTACTGGAAGGGTAAATCGGAAGCGGCGCAGTTTTTCTCCGCGGTGCCGTTCGGTCTGACGGCCGGGGAAATGAACGCCTGGCTGTACCACGGCGGCGGCATGGAGTTGTGGCGCGAAACCTATGCGCCGTTCGGACTGATTCCCATGGCGGCAGGCAATACCGGTGTGCAGATGGCGGGCTGGTTCAACCGGGAAATCAACGCGCTGGATGACCTCCGCGGACTGAAGATGCGAATTCCGGGGCTGGGTGGTGAAGTGCTGGCGCGCGCCGGTGGTGTGCCGGTGAGCATGCCCGGCGGTGAGTTGTTCACCTCGCTGAAATCCGGCGCCATCGACGCCACCGAGTGGGTGGGCCCCTACAATGACCTCGCCTTCGGCCTGTACAAGGCGGCGAAATACTATTACTACCCGGGCTGGCATGAACCCGGCACCACGCTGGAAGCGATCGTGAACCGCAAGGCATTCGACGCCTTGCCGGAGGAACTGCAGATCATCGTGCAGAACGCGGCGCGGGTTGCCAACCAGGATATGCTGGCCGAGTATATTGCGCGCAACAACCAGGCCCTGCAGACGCTGGTCAATGAGCACGGGGTCGAGCTGCGTAAACTGCCCGATAGCGTACTGGACCGGTTGCGGGAGCTCTCCGACCAGGTGGTGGCGGAGATTGCCGACCAGGATGCCCTGTCGCAGCGGGTCTATACCTCGTACCGTGATTTCCGGGCGCAGGTCATCCAGTGGCACAATATCTCGGAGCGCGCCTACCTCAATGCGCGGGCCGGTTAGCCGTACACCAGGCCGGGCAGCCAGGTTGCCAGCGCCGGCCACAGGGCCAGCATCGCCAGCATGAGCAGCTGGATACCGATAAACGGCATGACGCCGCGGTAGATGTCGCCGGTGGTGACGCTGTCCGGTGCTACCCCGCGCAGGTAGAACAGGGCAAAGCCGAACGGCGGGGTCAGAAACGAGGTCTGCAGGTTGATCGCGATCATGATGCCCAGCCACACCGGGTCCAGCCCCATGGCCAGCAGGATGGGTCCGACGATCGGCACCACCACGAAGGTAATCTCGATAAAATCCAGGACAAAACCCAGCAGGAACATCACCAGCATCACCACCAGCATGGCGCCGAAGGCGCCGCCGGGTAACCGGGTCAACAGGTCCTCGACCAGCACATCACCGCCGAAGCCGCGGAAGACCAGCGAAAACACCGAAGCGCCGATGAGGATCAGGAAAACCATGCTGGAGACCCTGAGCGTGCTGCGCACGACTTCCCGCAGGATATCGATGGTGAAGCGACGCTGGGTGATGGCCAGCAGCATGGCGCCGACAGCGCCCACCGAGGCCGCCTCGGTGGGCGTGGCCAGGCCGCCGAGGATGGAGCCCAGCACAGCCAGGATCAGGAACAGCGGCGGCAGCAGGGCGCGCAGTGCCTGCAGGCCGGTGACGGGCGTTGCCTCGTCCTCGTTATGGTGTACCGGCATGGCCTCCGGGCGCTTTGCGGCGACGATGAGCAGGTAGGCCAGGTACAGGAGCACCAGCAGCAGGCCCGGGATCAGTGCGCCGGCAAACAGGTCGCCGACCGATACCGTGTCCGGGGAATAGATGCCCTGGTCGAGCTGCGCCTGCTGGTAGGCGGACGACAGTACGTCACCCAGCAGCACCAGCACGATGGACGGCGGGATGATCTGCCCCAGGGTTCCGGAGGCGCAGATGGTCCCGGCGGCAATTTTTGCATCGTAACCGCGCCGCAGCATGGTCGGCAGCGACAGCAGGCCCATGGTGACCACGGTTGCGCCGACGATACCGGTACTGGCCGCCAGCAGCATGCCCACCAGGGTGACGGAAATGCCCAGGCCGCCGCGCAGTTTGCCGAACAGGGCCGTCATGGTTTCCAGCAGGTGTTCAGCGACCTGCGAACGTTCCAGCATGACGCCCATGAACACGAACAGGGGCACGGCGACCAGGGTCAGGTTGTTCATGATGCCAAACAGGCGGCTCGGCAGGGCGTGCAGGAAGGCACTGTCGAAACTGCCGGTCAGCTGACCGGCAAAGGCAAACCCGAGCGCGGTACCGGCCAGGCTGAACGCTACCGGGTACCCCGCCAGCAGCACCAGGAACACGCTGGCGAACATGAGCAGTGCCATGCCGCCGTTCACGGCTGGTTTTCCCCGCGCGCGCCCAGCAGGGTACCGAGACTGGCCAGCGCCTGGCTGATGCCCTGTACGACCAGCAGGAACGCAGCGAGCGGAATCAGGGTCTTGAGCAGGTAGACATACGGCAGGCCACCGGTTTCGCCCGAACCTTCGCGCAACGACCAGGCGTTGGCCACGTATTCCCGGCTGCTCCACAGCAGGAAGAGACACACCGGCAGCAACAGGAACAGCGCACCCAGCAGGTCGACCAGCGCCTTGTTGCGGGGGGAAAAGTCGCGGTAGAAGATATCCACCCGGACGTGCCCGTCCTGCCGCAGGGTGTAGGCCGCGCCCAGCATGAACACGCTGGCGTGCAGGTAGAGAATCGACTCCTGCATGGCAATGGAGCCAAACTGGAATGCGTAGCGCAGCACCACGACGGCAAAGGTCACCAGGACCAGCGCCAGGGTCAGCCAGGCGACGGCCTGCCCGGTCAGTTCGGCGATCCGGTCCAGCCGGCCGGACAGGGTGCGGAGTGTGGAGCCTGGCATGGGCGCGGGGTTCACCAGCCTGAAAATGAATTGCCTGTGGGTCGGGGGCTTACCAGCGGAACAGCACCCAGCGGGGGATCATGATGTCCGGCTCCAGTTCGGTGGCGGTCCGGGTTTCCATGGTGCCGTCGCCGTCCTTGTCGAGCAGGTAATAGGGCGGCGCGTGTTTGGGCGTTACCTTGATCATGTACAGCTGGCCATTGACCCGGTACTCCTCGATGGTCTTGTCTTCACGCTGGATGATCACCACTTCCGGCTCGATTTCTTCCTGCCCCTCCTGGTCGCTGAGGCTGGCGGGGGGAGGCGGTGCATCCTGCGCCTGGAGGGCGCCGGCGCTGAAGGCCAGCAGGCCGGCCAGTAGCAATTTTCTCATAACAGTATCCATTTCCGGTTTTTACCAGCACTGTAGCCGCAACTTTAACAGGATTTCCGTTTCGCCGGGTGCCGCGGCCTGTTCCGGGCCGCACAGCGGGTTCTAATGATACCATCGCACCCTTCCCAAACCGAGACGCGCAGCATGGCTTCTGACAATACCCCCCCGCTCATCCTGGTAGACGGTTCCTCCTACCTGTACCGGGCGTTTCACGCCCTGCCCGAGCTGACCAACTCACAGGGGCAGCAGACCGGTGCGGTCTACGGGGTAATGAACATGCTGCGCAAGCTGGTGGACAGTTACCAGCCACGTTACATGGCCGTGGTGTTTGACGCGAAGGGCAGGACGTTCCGCGATGACCTGTACGCGGAGTACAAGGCCAACCGGCCGCCCATGCCGGAGGAGCTGTCTTCCCAGGTGGAGCCGCTGCTGGAACTGGTGAAAGCCATGGGCTACCCGCTGCTGCAGGTGCCCGAGGTCGAGGCGGACGATGTGATCGGCACCCTGGCGCGGCAGGCCAGCGCAGCGGGCTGGCGGACGATCATCTCCACCGGTGACAAGGATCTCGCCCAGCTGGTCAACGAGCGGATTTCGCTGATCAATACCATGAACGACAGCCGGCTCGACGAGCAGGGTGTGGTGGAAAAGTTCGGCGTAAGGCCGGAGCAGATCATCGACTACCTGGCGCTGGTCGGCGACACCTCGGACAACATCCCGGGCGTGCCCGGGGTGGGGCCCAAGACCGCAGCGAAATGGCTCGGGCAGTACGGAACGCTCGACGAGCTGGTGGCGCATGCGGATGACATCAAGGGGAAAGTGGGTGAACGCCTGCGCGCCAACCTGGACCAGCTGGAATTATCCAGGGCGCTGGCCACCATCCGCTGTGACCTGGAACTCGACACTGCACTGGACGATCTTTCCCTCCAGCCCCCGCAAACCGAGGTGCTGAGAGACTGGTTCGAACGCCTGGAATTCCGCAACTGGCTGAAGCAGCTGGACAGCGGCTCCGGGGAATCGCCTGCCACAGACGATGCGTCGCCCGCCGATCCTGCGGGTGACTACCACGCCATCCTGACCCGGGAGGACTTCGATGCGTGGCTACAGCGCCTGCAGGAGGCGGAACTGTTCGGTTTCGACACCGAGACCACCAGCCTGGACTACATGCAGGCCCGGATCGTGGGCCTGTCCTTCGCCATTGAGCCGGGCGAGGCCGCCTACCTGCCGGTGGCGCACGATTACCCGGGCGCACCGGACCAGCTGGAGCGGGAGTGGGTGCTGGAACAACTGAAACCGTTGCTCGAAAATCCCCGGCGCCGCAAGCTCGGCCACCACTTGAAGTATGACCGCAACGTGCTTCTCAATCACGGTATCCGCCTGCAGGGCATTGCCTATGACTCGATGCTGGAATCCTACCTGCTGGACAGTACCGCCAGTCGCCACGACCTGGACTCCCTGTGCCAGAAATACCTGTCCCATACCAACATCAAGTTCGAGGAGGTTGCCGGCAAGGGTAAAAAACAGCTGACCTTCAACCAGGTGCCGCTGGAAACGGCCACGCCGTATGCCGCGGAAGATGCCGACATGACCCTGCGCCTGCACCAGCTGTTCTGGCCGCGCCTGTGCCGGGAAGAAAAGCTCAGGGTACTGTTCGAGGAGCTGGAGCTTCCTTTGCTGACCGTGTTGTCCGACATGGAGCGCACCGGCGTGAAGGTGGACGTGGACATGCTGGCGCGACAGAGCAAGGAGCTGGCGGAGCGCATGCTGGAGGTGGAAGAAGAGGCGCACCAGCTGGCGGGCGAGCCGTTCAACATGGCATCACCCAAACAGATCCAGGCGATCCTGTTCGACAAACAGGGGCTCCCGGTGCTCGCCAAAACCCCGAAAGGTACGCCCTCGACCGCGGAGCCCGTGCTGCAGGAACTGGCGCTGGATTACCCCTTGCCCAAACTGATCCTGGAACACCGTTCGCTCAGCAAGCTCAAGTCGACCTACACCGACAAGCTGCCCGGGCAGGTCGATCCCGGCAGCGGGCGGATCCACACCTCTTACCACCAGGCCGTCGCAGCGACCGGTCGACTGTCTTCGTCCGATCCCAACCTGCAGAACATCCCGGTACGCAGTGCCGAGGGTCGGCGTATCCGCCAGGCGTTTATCGCCGAACCCGGCTTCGAGATGCTGGCGGCCGATTATTCACAGATCGAGCTGCGCATCATGGCGCACCTGTCGGGAGATGAAGGACTGGTGCAGGCGTTTGCGCGGGGCGAAGACATCCACCGCGCCACCGCTGCCGAAGTCTTCGGTACAGAGCCGGAGCAGGTGAGCGCGGATCAGCGGCGCTCCGCCAAGGCCATCAACTTCGGTTTGATCTACGGCATGTCCGCCTTTGGTCTGGCCAGACAGCTGGGTATCGAGCGGGGTCGCGCACAGGCCTACGTGGACCTCTATTTCGAGCGCTACCCGGGTGTAAAGAACTACATGGAATCGACCCGGGAGCAGGCGCGCGAGCAGGGCTACGTGGAAACCCTGTTCGGTCGGCGCCTGTACCTGCCCGATATCCGGGCGCGCAATGCGGCACGCCGGCAGGCCGCTGAACGTACCGCCATCAATGCACCGATGCAGGGTAGCGCGGCGGACATCATCAAAAGAGCCATGCTCGCCGTGCACGAGTGGAATAGTGCGCGGCTTGAAGACGTCAGACTGGTGATGCAGGTACACGATGAACTGGTGTTCGAAGTGTCAGTGTCAAAATGTCAGGGTGTTGAGGAAGAGATCCGTACGCTGATGGAATCCGCGGCGCAGTTGAGTGTACCGCTGGTAGTGGATATCGGGCGTGGCGCGAACTGGGACGAAGCACACTGAACATGTGTCTACAGTGTGACCGGATGACTTCAGTCGCGCGGTGTGGAACCGCTAGTGGTTTACAGGACTGATCAGGGTTATTTATAAAAAATATTTTATTGTTAACGCAGGTCTACTACCAAAAGCTTGAAAATGTTCTATAGTAGAATGTATCAAGCGTTACAAAAACTGCCAGTCAGGGCGAGGTGTACGGATACGAAAACGCTATAACCTTTACATATACAGGATATGGTCTTACGCCACGGAGCGTAGCAGGCTGAACGCTCCCGTTCGCTAACTGGCAGAGCGGGAATTCCTCCAACCCGGTTTCCCCAAGCCGGGTATTCTTAACCCCGGTGCTTCCCCCCTTGCATTCCGGGGTTTTTTTTGTCAGAAATCTGCCGCCGGGCGGTCCGGGTTTGCGGACAGGTCCAGCCAGTCATTCAGTACCGCGCGGGCTTCATCCAGACCGGTTTTCTTCAGGGCTGAAAAAAGCTGCACAGTGGCCTGCGGATGAATGCCGGGCAGCTGGCGGCGCACGTTCAACAGGCTGCTGGCGGCAGGGCCGCGCTTCAGCTTGTCGGACTTGGTGAGCAGTATATGGGTAGCCAGCCCGGTGTCGGCACACCAGGTCAGCATCTGCCGGTCAAAGTCGGTCAGCGGGTGGCGGCAGTCCATCAGCAGGATCAGGCCGCGCAGCGACTGGCGGACGTGCAGGTACTCGGTCAGGCTGCGCTGCCACTTCTCTTTCATGGCGACCGGCACTTTCGCATAGCCGTAGCCGGGCAGATCCACCAGGCGCTGCCGGTTGCCGAGGTCAAAGAAGTTGATCTGCTGGGTGCGACCGGGTGTCTTGCTGGTGCGGGCCAGTGCTGTTTGACCCGAGATGGTGTTCAGGGCGCTGGACTTGCCGGCATTGGAACGCCCGGCGAACGCCACTTCAGCGCCTTCATCGGGCGGCGCAAGGCGGGTTTCCGGGACGCTGGTGAGAAAGACCGCATGACGGAAATCGATGCTCATGGTTTTATTTTCGCACAGTTTTAATCTGTGTTTTGGTTGACCGCCTGCCGGACCACTGGTATACAGGTGGGCTCTTTTTCGGGTGGTGGCCACTGGCGCGGCCGGCACAGTCGTACAGCCTTTTTGGAGATTGAATCAGCATGAGCAAGTGGCTTGTTTTTACAGCGGTAATTTCATTGATGGGCGGTGTTTCCACAGTCTGGGCCGGTGGTGACGCCGCGGCCGGCAAGGAGAAGTCCGCGACCTGCGCAGGCTGTCACGGGGCGGACGGCAACAGCGCCAACCCTGAATGGCCCAAGCTGGCCGGCCAGGGCGAGCGGTACATCCACAAACAGTTGCAGGATTTCAAGGGCGGCGCGCGTAAAAATGCCACCATGGCGCCCATGGCGGCGGCCCTGGGCGAGCAGGATATGTCTGATCTGGCGGCCTATTTCTCCAGCCAGTCGGTACAGGCCGGCAGTGCGGACGAAAAGCTGGTCGAGCTGGGTCAGAAAATCTACCGCGGCGGTAATCCCGCCAGCGGGGTTGCTGCCTGCATTGGCTGTCACGGCCCGACCGGAGCCGGTAATCCTGCCGCCGGCTTTCCCGCGCTCAGCAGCCAGCACGCGAAATACGTCGAAAACCAGCTGAACGCCTTCGGTTCCGGTGAGCGCAGCAATGATGCCGGCAAGATGATGCGCACCATTGCCGGCAAGATGACGGACAAGGAAATCAGGGCGGTTGCCTCCTATGTGCAGGGTTTGCACTGAATCCCGTTCATACTGCATAAAAAGGCGGCCTCGGGCCGCCTTTTTTTTGGGATAAACGCTTCTTTACCGTACCGTCTCCTGTCCGCTTGCCGGGTGAACTGTGCAACTGATTCACGGTCTTACTAGTTCTGGAAGGGGGGCCTTTCCGCTTCAGATTTTGTGCGTCACCTTGTTCTATAATGCGCCATTCGGGATACGCGCCAGGCAGTCCGGCCCCCCCACCGATACATTACGCGAGATTGGAGAAGTCGAATGAAGAAAGTACTCATGTCGCTGCTGTTTATGCTGCTGCTGACACCTCTTGCCCACGCCGAATACAAGGAAGGGGTTCAATACAAGGTGATTGAGAATGCCCAGCCGACCGCGAGTGCCGACAGGATCGAGGTGCTGGAGCTGTTCTGGTACGGTTGCCCGCATTGCTACCGCCTGGAGCCGGAGCTGGAAGCCTGGCTTGAGAAAAAACCGGATGATGTCGTTTTTGTACGCCTGCCGGCGATCCTGGGTCCTCCCTGGGCCCTGCACGCGCGTGCTTTTTACACCGCCGAGCTGCTGGGTGTAACTGACAAGATACACAAGCCCCTGTTTGACCGGATCCACAAGGAGAAAAAGCCGATCCGCAATGAACAGCAACTGAAAGACTTCTTTATCGAGCAGGGCGTATCTGCGGAAGATTTCGACAAGACCTATAACTCCTTTGCCGTGATTACCAAAACCAACCGCGCCAAACAGGCCGTCAGCCTGTACGGTATCAGCGGGGTGCCGACGCTGGTGGTCGATGGCAAGTACCGTACCTCCGCGCGTGAAGCCGGCAGTAACAAGGGTATACTGGAAGTGGTCGACTTCCTGGTCAAAAAGGAGCGCGAGGCACGGGCCGCAGCCGCCGGCAAGGCGCAGGCGGCATCACAGTAGCCGGCCCTGGTGTCATGCCTTGCAAGGGAACATGAATGAACGCAGCCCGGCTGTTTGTGAAGTGCCTGGAAAACGAGGGCGTGGAGTACATCTTCGGTATCCCGGGAGAAGAAAACCTGGATCTCATGGATGCGCTGCTCGATTCCGGTATTCGCTTTATCACGACCCGTCACGAACAGGGTGCGGCCTTCATGGCGGATGTTTACGGACGACTTACCGGTCGGGCCGGCGTCTGCCTGTCGACGCTGGGGCCGGGTGCCACCAACCTGGTTACGGGTGTTGCCGACGCCAATCTTGATCATGCGCCGCTGGTAGCGATCGCCGGCCAGGCTGGCACCAACCGCCTGCACAAGGAGTCGCACCAGGTACTGGACCTGGAGCAGATATTCCGGCCGGTTACCAAGTATACGTCGCGTGTGCTCTCACCCGGGGTGATCCCGGAAGTGGTCCGCAAGGCCTTCAAGATCGCGCAGTCGGAAAAGACCGGCGCTACCTTTATCGAGTTTCCCGAAGATGTGGCCAAGTTGCCGGTGGAGTCTGCACCGCTGCCGGTCAATCAGCCGTACCCGCCGGAGCCTCCGCAGCAACAGGTGGAGCGGGCCGCGCGGCTGATTTCGGAAGCACGCAATCCCATGATCCTGGCCGGTAACGGCGTAGTGCGCAGCGGTGCCTGGAAACACCTCGCCGAGTTTGCCGAACAGCTCAACATCCCGGTCGCCAATACCTTCATGGCCAAGGGTGTCGTGCCGTTCCGCAATCGCACCTCGCTGGCCAGCGCCGGCCTGCAGGCGAATGATTACATCAGCATCGGCTTCAGTCGTGCAGACGTGATCCTGTGCATTGGCTACGACCTGGTCGAGTACCACCCCTACCTCTGGCACCCCACGCGTGACCGTTCCATTATCCACATCGACCACACCCAGGCTGAAGTGGATGAGCACTACAACGTGACGGTCGGTGTGCTGGGCGATATCAAGCACAGCCTGATGCGCATTGCCGAGCTGGCCACGCCGCACCAGGGGCATTTGATGCGCCCGCTGCGCGATGCCCTGATCGAGGAAATGAAGCAGCACCGTGACGATCCCGGTTTTCCCGTCAAGCCGCAGAAAATCATCTGGGACCTGCGTACCGTGCTGGCGCTGGATGACATCGTCATCTGCGACGTGGGGGCGCACAAGATGTGGATGGCGCGCATGTTCCGTTGTGAGTACCCCAACACCTGCATCATCTCCAACGGCTTTGCCAGTATGGGGATTGCGGTGCCGGGTGCAATTGCGGCAAAAATGGTCGCCCCGGACCGGGCGGTGGTGGCTGTCACCGGCGACGCCGGTTTCCTGATGAATTCCCAGGAAATCGAGACCGCCATGCGCCTGAAGATCGCCATTGTCATCCTGGTCTGGAACGATGCCGGTTATGGCCTGATCGAGTGGAAACAGATGGAGCAGTTCAAGCGTACCTCGAGTGTGGAATTCAGTAACCCCGATTTCGTGGCCTATGCCGAATCCTTCGGTGCCAACGGCTACCGGGTCACCGGGCCGGGCCAGTTAGAGGGTATACTCAAGGAAGCGCTGGCACAGCCGACGCTTAGTATTATCGACTGCCCGGTCGATTACAGCGAGAACCTGAAATTGACAGAGCAGCTGGGTAACCTGGTTTGCCCGATATAGCAGAAAGATGCCAAATACAGCCAATGCCAAGCGACTCCAGCACGCCCCTGACCGCACTTTGCGGCTGCTGAGCTATAACATACAGATCGGTATCCGGACACGGCGCTACGGGCAGTACCTGACCCACAGCTGGAAACACGTCATCAATCACCCGCAGCGTTTCGATAACCTGGATCGCATCGCGAACCTGATGCGCGAATACGATGTGGTGGGTGTACAGGAGGCCGATGCCGGCAGTGCGCGCAGCGGCTTCGTGAATATCACCCAGTACCTGGCGGCCAGTGCGGGGTTCCCGTTCTGGGACGACCAGACCAACCGGCGCATCGGCCGCTTTGCGCAGCACAGCCTGGGTGTGCTGAGCCGCTACAAACCCAGCGGTATCACCGAACACAAACTGCCGGGACGCATCCCGGGACGGGGTGCCATGGCGGTGCGCTTCGGCGATGGTGCCGAGTCGCTGGTGATCCTGATCGTCCACCTGGCGTTGAGCCGGCGAGGTCGCATGAGTCAGCTGGATTTTATCGGTGACCTGGTGAATGACTACCGGCACGTGGTGCTGATGGGTGATATGAACTGCCGCTCGCAAAGCGAGGAAATGGAGCTGTTGCTCAACAAGACCCTGATGAGTGAACCGCTGCACGGCCTGAACACCTTCCCCAGCTGGCGGCCCAAGCGCAACATCGACCATATCCTGGTGACGCCTACCGTGGAAGTAGAGCGCGCCGAAGTGCTCGATTATCCCTTGTCAGACCACCTGCCGGTGTCCATGGAAGTGGTGTTACCCGAGAGCGTGGAACTCAGAACCTGACCGGAAGGATACGCAGCGTGGATATCGATGACGTCGTGCAGGAAGCCGGGCAATGGAAGCAGAAATACTTTACCCAGCTCGAGGAAGCGGAGCGCAGGGAAAAGCAGTGGAACGAAGCCGATGAACTGCTGCGCAAAACCATCTCCCGGCTGACACTCGCGGCCGACGGCCTGGACGATGTGCTGGACAGGCAGTTGCGCGAACTGCGCAATGCCATCCGCGATCGCGCTGCCACCCTGCAATTACGCACGCTTATCGAAGACATGTCGCGTACCCTGGTGCGCCTTGACTCCGAGCGGACTGAAGAACGCCCGGCAGTCGATACCGTTCCCCTGCTGGATCTGCTCGATGCGCTGACGCTTCCCCAGGATGCCCGCCGCAAGGCTGCTGTACTGAAGAAGCAGCTGGAATCGCACGCGATCGATGAACGCGCAGCCATTCAGTCCTTTACCGGGCTGGTTCAGGGTGCGCTGGCGCAGGTGTCCGGCGAAGCCGGGCAGGCGGACAACCAGGCGGCCCGTTCCGGCCTGTTTCAGCGACTGTTCGGAGCATCGGAGAGTCGCGACGCAAGTGCGCCCGCAGACAGTGGCAGCCGGCGCGCGCAGCAGGCACTGCAGCAGACGACGGAGAGTGTGCGTGCCGTGCTGTTGCGGTTGCTGGAGTGCCTGTCATTGCCACCGGAACTGGTCGACCGGGTGCGGGATATCCGCAGCAGGATCGAGGCCACCGGGGAAGGCGAATCCTGGGACGGCATACTGGAACAGATTGCAGACCTGATCCAGGTGATCCGTGCCCGCACGCTGGAGGAAAAGCAGGGTGTGGAAGAATTCCTGGTGCAGCTGGGGGAGCGCTTCCAGGAGGTCAACCGCCAGTTGCAGGAAAGCGGGCAGCAGTACGATGAGGCGCTGCAGGCGGGAGAACAGCTGGACTCCGATGTGAAAGCCGGCATGGCCGGGATCGGTGACAGTGTTCGTGATGCTACCGATTTCGATCGCCTCAGGCAGGATATACAGACCCACGTCGATGCTGTGATCACGCACCTGGACAGGCACCGCGAAACCGAAAAGCAGCGTTTCGAACAGGCTAAAACACAGATTGCCACCATGAGCGGTCGCCTGCTTGAACTGGAGAAAGAAACGGCAGAGTTGCGTTCACGGGTAAAGCAGGAACGGAACCAGGCCAAGATTGACCCCCTGACCGGAATCCCCAACCGGCTGGCTTACGAGGAGCGGCTGGAGCAGGAAGTGGCGCGCTGGAAACGCTTTGCGACGCCACTGGTACTGGTGATGTGGGATATCGATCTTTTCAAGGAAGTGAACGACCGGTTCGGCCACCGTGCGGGTGACAAGGTGTTGCGCACCATTGCGCGTACCCTGGAAAGCGGTATTCGCGAAACCGACTTTGTGGCCCGCTACGGCGGTGAAGAATTCGTGCAGCTCATGACCGGGTCGTCGCTGCAGGAATGCCTGCAGGTTGCAGAAAAGCTGAGGGAATCGATCCGGGCGACCGGGTTTCACTTCCGTGAGCAGGCCATCACCATCACCGCGTCCTGCGGACTGGCCGAATTTCGTGATGGTGACAGTATCGGGCCCTGGTTCGAGCGCGCAGACAAGGCCCTGTACCGGGCCAAGCAGGAAGGCCGGGATCGCTGCGTGCTCGCATCCTGAGCAGCTATCCCCTGCCTGTCAGTCTTTCAGTTCCACCTTTTTGGCGTTCAGTATGCCGTTGACCAGCATCCCCTCGACCTCGACGCGCAGGTCATTGCCCAGTACGAGACCGGCCGGCTCGAATTTTGCGCCGGACGCATCCACGCGGGTGCCGGAAACCCGGAAACTGCCGGTGTCCGTGAAGTCGGAAATGAAGCCTTCAATACTGGCTTCGCCGTCGCCGGCCTCGATGTCCTTTTCCTCCTGTTTGATGCGGGTGGCATCGATCCGGGCGGGGTCACTTCCAAGCAGTGTGCCCTTTACTTCCACTGTCAGACGGTCGGATACCCGGCCGCCCGGTACGTCACCCAGGTCAGTGCTGGCGGTGATGTTCACGGTGACACCATCCAGCACAAAGCTTTCACCAACGCCTGCATCGGTACCCGGGGCTGGCACGCCCTTGACCTCCACCTCGGTGTTGCCGGGAACGAGATCGTCGGTTTTCTCGATATAGGTGGCGATCAGCGTGCCGGTGCTGTCGAACAGGCCGCTGAGTTCCACCACGTCGCCCTCGGCAAGGGTGGCAAAGCTGAAGCCCGGTGTGCTGCTGTCGTCGAAAGCAGTTGCGGCAACGTCCAC
Organism: Gammaproteobacteria bacterium; assembly: GCA_011371465.1. Lineage (GTDB taxonomy): Bacteria > Pseudomonadota > Gammaproteobacteria > DSM-19610 > DSM-19610 > Thiogranum. The sequence goes on from DRQL01000051.1 coordinate 26,505, forward strand.
CACCGCATTCATGCCGAAGATGGTAAACGTTTTCTTCAGGCCGCCGGACAGTGTCGACAGGTTACTGACCGGCCCCTTGATTTCATTGTCGTAGATGACCCGTGTTGCGGTCCCGACCGTACCATCGTCGCTGGCGGTCAGGGTGACCACCATGCCGATGCGCAGGTCGGCCTGGCTCAGCGTCGGACTGCTGTCGTCATTGATGCTGATGGTGGCATTGCCGATGTCGTATTCGACGTCGTTGACAAAAATACTGCCAAAACCGGTAATGGTGCCGCTGACGGTTTTGCCGGTGCCGCCGATGCCGGCCAGCGTGGAGCCGCCACCGCCACCGCAGCCACTGAACAGGGTGATGATGGCAAGCAGACCAGCCAGGCTCATTCTGTTGACCAGGGTCATTTCGAGTCCTCCTCACTGCGGGACTTTTCGTAATAGTAGATACCAAGGCTTACGTAGCGGCCCGGTTGCGCGTCCGGGTCTGCAGCGTCGACCTCGTGTCCGGTCAGCCAGGTGTCCAGCGCTTCCAGCAGCGCCTGCGATTTTTTCGCCGACAGTTTGCGGAAGGCAGGCAGGGCGTCCGGGTTGACACGCGGGTTGGAGACCTTGCGCTGGTAGCGCAGAGCCGATTCGTCGCTGACCAGGTTATGGTCGATGGTGGCGATGAGTTCGGCGGCGTCGCTGCCGAGAATACGGAGTTTTTCCGTCGCATCGTTACCCGGGACGTAGGCATGCTGGACCAGGCGTACCTGCTTACCGTCTTTCTCGATGCTGGAGGCACTGTTGAGTACGGCCAGCATCGAACGCGTGGTTACGTCACCACTGTATTTTTTTACCAGCGTGGAGAAGGAGCCGGAGTCACCGTCGACCGGCAGTATGGCGGGCTGGCCCTGCGCATCCTGGAACTCCGGGTCATTGACCCAGCCGGAGATGACGCGCACCGCCCGGTTGTACCGTTGTTCATTCTCACCGGTGTCGGATTGCTGCAATTCGTGCAGGCGTTTGGCTTCCTTGCGTGTCAGACCGGTCAGGGCGGATACCCGCGATATGGTCTGTTTCTTTTTGTCAGGCGCGAATTCCTCGAAAGCTACGTCCACGTAGGTTTTCTTGGCCAGTTCGGCAAAACTGCCGTAGGCAATTCCGTTGCGCAGCAGGATTCTGACCAGTGGCCGGAGCAGGGTCAGTACCGCTGCGGACAGGGTCTGTTGAAGTGTTTCAGCCATATTTGGGACTCTATTCCCAATCGAAAATATGTCAAGAGATTGGCGTCTTATTTTAGAACTTTATTACCAATTGATGCCAGATTCTGGCTTTCTGTCGTGGTTTCGGTAAATACTATAGTAGTCTTTAAATATCATGTATACCATAAACAGTACTTGATCTGACTACTGTTTCAGGGTTTAGCCGCACTCAGTCGCCGGATTTCACGGACCAGCACAACAATGTATGATACAAATATGGAGTTTGCTATAAATATTACCCATGTCTGAACTGCGGCAGAAAAAATTTGCGCGTACGCGACTGGCACTGGCCACGGCCCTGTCCAGCGCGCTCACCGAACGGCCGTTGGCTGATATTTCCGTCCGGGCCCTGTGCCAGGAGGCGGAAGTCTCCGAGGCCACATTCTTTAACTATTTTCCCGGCAAGCAGGACCTGATGGGATACCTGGCCCAGCTGTGGCTGCTGGAACTGGGCTGGCAGGCCGCGAGGTCGGCACAGGACGGAGCGGGTCTGTCCGCCCTGCAGCAGCTGTTCGCGCACAGCGCGCGCACCTGTACCCGGCGTCCGGGCCTGATGCGGGAACTGATTGTCTGGTTGATGCACGGCGGGACGCCCGATGCGCTGCAGCCACCGGGCGCCTTCGAGTGCAAACTGGCTTTTCCGGAGCTGGACGGCATCGAGAGTACCCCGCTCAAGGGCGTCGATGCCCTGATCGTGCCACAGCTGGAAGCGGCCATTCGTAGCGGTGAACTGCCCGACAACACCCTGATTCCCACCGTCCTGTCGCTGTTGCTGGCCATCCTGTTTGGTGTGCCGCTGACGTTGTTGTCCAGCCACCCCGGCAGGATTCCCGACCTTTACCAGCAGCAATTGCAGCTGGTGTGGTCCGGCATAAGGGCGGTAGCGAACGGTTCACGCCAGTGACGTCGTTGCGCGGTATCGGTCCCGGTATCGTGCTGGCGGCGACCGGGCTGGGTGCCGGTGACCTGATCGCGGCGTCGGTGGCCGGTGCGCGCTTTGGATATGCCCTGTTGTGGGCAGCGCTGCTGGGGGCCGTTCTGAAGTTTACGCTCAATGAAGGCCTGGCGCGCTGGCAACTGGTCACCGGTACCACGCTGCTGGAGGGCTGGAAACGGCGCCTGCCCCGCTTTGTATCCTGGTATTTTATTCTCTACCTGTTGTTGTGGACCTTTGTCGTGGCGGGTGCCCTGATGGCCGCCTGCGGACTGGCCGTGCATGCCCTGTTCCCCACTGTCGACGTGAAGATTGCCGGTGGCGTGCAATCCCTGCTGGCCGCCGCGCTGGTGCTGTTCGGCCGTTACCGCTGGCTGGAACAGACCATGAAGATTTTTATCCTGCTGATGTTCGTACTGGTGCTGTACTGTGCCTGGCAGCTGTTCCCCGGCTGGGACATCCTGCTGGCCGGTATGCTGGTGCCGCGCATTCCGGACGGCTCCCTGTGGTTCCTGCTGGGGGTGGTCGGTGGTGTGGGGGGAAGCGTGACCCTGCTGAGTTACGGTTACTGGATCGCGGAACGTGGCTGGAAGCAACCGGGAAACCTGGGCATGGTGCGCCTGGACCTGTTGATTGCCTATGCCATGACTGCGCTGTTCGCAGTGGCCGTGATGGTGGTGTCGGCGGGTGTCAGACCCGAGGTCATGCAGGGTGCCGACATGGTGCTGTCCGTGGCAGACCACCTGGGCCTGGTCGTGGGTGAGGTGGGCAGGTGGTTTTTCCTGGTCGGGTTCTGGGCTGCGGTGTTCAGTTCCATGCTGGGGGTGTGGCAGGGCGTGCCCTACCTGTTCTGTGACTTTGTCCGTAAAGCCGAGGCAGGCGCGCCGCCGGTTTGTAATACGCACGGAATGCGAGATCCGCTCTACCGTGTTTACCTCGCTGGCATGAGCCTGCTGCCGATGGTACTGCTGTCCTTCGGCAAGCCGGTCTGGCTGGTGGTGGTCTATGCCGTGGTGGGGGCCATGTTCATGCCCCTGCTGGCCGCACTGTTGCTGTACATGAACAACCGCTCCGGCTGGATGCGGGACTATACCAACAGCCTGTGGTCGAACGCTGCGCTGCTGCTGGCCCTGGGATTGTTTGCTACGCTGTTGGTGAACAAACTGACCAGCGTGCTGACATGACACAGGAACGGGAAACCGGCGCCACCTATATACGCGAACTGCCTGCCGATGCGAAGTTGCTGCACCGCGCTGAATACGTGATGCGCTGGGGGGATATGGATGCCTTCGGGCACCTCAACAACGCGGTGTACTTTACGTACTTTGAGCAGGCGCGCGTGGACTGGTTGCATTCGCTGAACGCCGGTCACACGCTGGTGCTCGCCAATATTTCCTGCACCTTCCTGAAAGCACTGAAATACCCGGCAAGGCTGCTGGTGCGCCTGTACGCGGGCACACCCGGGCGCAGCAGCCTGCCTACCTACTACGCGCTCTGTGACAGTCGCGCACCGGATGAGCTCTGCGCCCTGGCGCATGGAACCATAGTCTGGTTTGACCACGCGGCGGGGCATTCTGTGGAAATCCCCGAAGTGGTACGCAAGTGCCTGTCCAATAGCGGATAGTCCAGTTCCGGCCGGCCAATAGTCTGC
>DRQL01000052.1 GCA_011371465.1 Gammaproteobacteria bacterium
ACAGCCTGCTCGAACCGTGCAGCGCTGGTGGAAAAGGCAAGCAGATCGGTTTCGGCTACAATGCCCGCCGGAAAGGGTTCATGACTCAACAGGCAGGAAGTCGTAAGTACACAGGTATCACCTGATTCAATATAGTACAGCACGACTTCCCGGCCGCTTTCCGTCAGCACATGCACGCGCGCCCTGCCGGAGATGACGAACAGGTATTGATTACACGCCATGCCCGGCGACAGCAGCAGGGTCCCGGCCGGTGCCTCTACCTGCGTGGCACTGTCTACAATGCTGCGAATGGCGGGTTCGGTGGAGCCGGCAAACTCCGGGTACACCTTGTGCCAGAGCATGCTCCTTTGCCTGGCATTAGCGTTCACGGTTACTACCCCTGTCCTTGATATAGAAGAATGTACCGCTGTCATCCTACGACAGGCAGTGCTACATGCTCTGTATCCAGGGGTACAGTCGGGTGATTATTTCCCGTTGACACTTGTTCGGCGTGCAGCACCCGCACAGCGGGCACTGCACGGCCTGGTACCTACGCGGACCGGGTGCGCCGGCGTGCTGCCGCAAACAATGCGATCAGGCCGGACCCCATCAGCGGCAGCGCCGCGGGTACCGGAACCGCGCTTACCGGTTTGAAATTACCGCGGATTTCCACAAAAGGAAAGCCATCCGGCCGGGCGGTGTGCACGGCCACGAACATATTCCCGGACAGCAGTGCATCAACGATCCGGTCATTACCCGGGTGCATGCCGGGGTCCACGTTGCCCTGGTCCTCGAGCAGGATCGATACGTCATTTCGGTTGAATGTGAACCCCAGCCGGTTACCGCTGAAGTCACCCGGGTCAGCGGTGAAGGTCGGGTCAATCGCTATCGGGCCGAAGTTCCCGGGGCTGCCGGGCGCGGCATTATGCAAATGGATGGGTGACTGGTTCGGGCCGAAGTCAATCAGGTCGCCGAGCCGGATCCCGACTACGCCCAGCTGGATATCCAGGCTATTTGCCACGTCGTCCAGCTCCATGGTGATCACGCCTTTGGCCCGTGTCGGCACTACACCGTTCGGGTCGAATACCAGGCCGGGATCCGAACCGTTCTGGTTGGCGGCGCCGAGCGTTCCTTTCAGAGTGGTAACAGCGGCCTGCGATGTCACCGCAACCAGCGCCGCGCAAAGCGCCAGGCCGGTCAGGGCGGATTTTATATAGGAAGGTTGCATGGTTGTGTCCTTGTGGTTGGGTATGTGAGTTTCGAGCTTCCTGCACAGTATTTTCATCGATTTTCGGTGCAACTCGATTATAGGAACCCGGCCGTTGCAGCACGGTGACTGCGTCACACAGTCGCGGGAAATCCGGCGCAACAAGGTATCCATGCGCACATACATATACTGGTTCACCGCTGGGTGACTGAGTTACATACCCCGCCGGGTGCCACCCGGTAGAGTCAGGTTTCCAGTCGTAAGGAGACACACATGAAGAGCAGATACTACGTAGGGAACAAGCGAATACTCCGGTTAGCGGCACTGTTTGTCGTGTTCGGAGTACTGGGAACAAGCGCCGGTGCGCACGGGTTCAAGCCAGGCAAAAAACATGGATGGCATAAAACGATCGTCCTGAAAGCGTTTGTACCGGCTTCGACCGGCGGTGTGTTTACCGATAACCCGTACAAGCCGCGCATTACCATCCGCATTCCCCCCGGTGCCCTGAGCGCAGACGCAAAACTGATCGTCAAGCGCAAAAAACACGCGCCGGCACCGGGCGGCACCCTGACCGCGGCCGGTTCGGTATATCGCATCTGGCTCAGGAATGCGCACCATGGATGGAGGCCGCTGACACTCGATCGGCCGATGGAGGTCGCACTGGCTACCGACCGGGCACCACAACACCCGCAGCTGGGGGAAGTGGCGATTTACCGGGATGGCGGCTGGCAACGCATGATGGCCAACTTCTACCGGGCCCCGGATTCCACGGTGCTGACGCGGACACGCAATACACACCCGCGCCTGCGCGCGGTATTCCGTACCCTGCAGGCACGCTCCGGTCCCGAAGTCGAGCGTGGCCGTATACTCTATACGGAAGAAACCTGGGGTGACGAAGCGATCTGGGGCGATTTCTTTGAGCTGCACAAGGTGCTCAACAATGTCACCCCCAACATGGCGGTCGGCATCGGCGCCCAGGTGGACATCAGCAAGGTGCCGAAGCCGATTGTCGACGTCATGCTCAGCAACGATTTTGCCGCCAAGCAGGCTGCGCTGGATGACCCGGCCGTGGCCCGTGCGTTGCTGAAAGCCGACGCCATCGTGGGCGTCCGGGGCGTCTACGACGATCCGGACAACCCGGACAGGATGACCTCGGTCGGACTGACCTGCGCGATTTGTCACGTGACGGTTAAACCCACGCCGTTCCAGCTGGCGCCCGACAGCGACCCGGTGCCGCTGCCTATCGGACCGGTAGTGTTCGGACCGCCCAATACCCGGATGGATGCCGGCCTGTTGTTGTCATTCACGCCGCGCGTACAGCCGGGCGGTTCGGAAAACGTCCACATTGCGGAATACCAGGGCTGGGGGCCGGGGCGTATCGACCCGCGCTTCTTCCCCAACAATCCGTTCAACGACGGGGTCTTCAATCCCAGCAGTATTCCGCAGCACTGGAATTACCTGGATCTTGCCGAGCAGGGTTATGCCGCCACCTGGATCGGTGTATTGCAGACCCGTCCCGACAACCACTCGCTGGCCAGTGCGCCGGAGTGCGGTATCGACCTGGTACTGGATCGCAACGGTGCCTGGGGTACGCCCAATGCCTCGATCAAAAATATTGAGATCGGTAATCCGCTCCCGCAGGAATTCCTCGACCGGCTGGAAGTCGCGGAAATCACCGAGCCGGGAAACGACCTGCGCAGGCAGGACCTGCTGGACCTGGAGGCCTTCCTGCAGAGTATCGTCAGCCCGGCGCCCGGCCCGTTTGACGAGGCGCAGGCGGAGCAGGGCTGGCGCCTGTTCTATGGCAAGGCCAACTGTGCCGCCTGCCACAGTTCCGGCGAAGGCACGGGTGCTGAAGGGCGGTACTTTACCAACATCGTAGAGAACCCGCCGCAGGGTCTGCTGTCCATCGGCATCAAGACGCCGGGCCTGCGCGGTCTGGCATACACCGCGCCTTATTTCCACGACGGCAGCGCTGCTACGCTGGCCGATGTGGTGAAGCGCTATACCTCGCCGGATATTCCGGAAGTGCCGGACCTTTCCAGCGAGGAACAGGCGGCGTTGGTGGAATACCTGAAAAGCCTGTAGGGAAGCAACGGGACGATCCCGGCGGCCCATACAGAAAAAGCCCCGCACTCTGTTTAGAGTGCGGGGCTGATCCGGTGGGTACCGGGTACGGTCTCAGGCCTTCCTGCGGCGCCGCGTAACGGTCACCAGACCCGCTATACCCGACAGGAACAGCCAGGCTGCCGCGGGAACCGGCACTGCGGAAACTGCGGTCAGCCGTACGCCACCGTCCAGAAGCTGCCCGCCGTTGCCAAAAAAGTCAGCACCGACGAGGTTACCGAAATAACTCATTTCGAATGTGATACCCGATACAGTCGGCAGGGACAGCTTGTTGTTGTCGAACGAGCCCTGAAAGTAGATGGCCGTGAGGATGTCGAAGGTATCACCCACGGTGGGCACAAAGCCGTCGAACAGGGTGACATTGAGACCGGGGGCGGCGCCGCCTGAACCAAAGGGAGCGCCGCTGTTGTACACACCTAAACTGGCGAGACCACCGATATTTAACACATCGTATTCTGTACCGGCGAGCAGTCCGCCGATCTCGATCTCCAGGGTAGTTCCGATATCCATGGAGTATCCAAGATTCTCGGAGGGATTGATATCCAGGCGGCCTATGCCACCGTCACCGGGCGCTACAGTAGCGCTCCCAAGAACCTCCATGCCCCCGTTAGTCGTTGAGTTTCCATCTCCATCGATGAACTGGATTGTGCCATTGCCGGACAGTGTACCGCCCTCAATGCGTAGAGAGCTGTCTACCATATTCAGTTTGCCGTTGACCGTTGTTGAACCGGTTACCTGTCTGAACGTATTCGTCGTGCTCCTCAGTTGGCTGTTACTGGTGATATCTATCGAGCCGTTGTTGGTAAAAACCCCCGGCCTGACCTGCAAGCCCGCGTCGCCGTTGGCAGACAACGTGCCGTTGTTGACGAAGCCCGGGAGGACCCCAC
>DRQL01000053.1 GCA_011371465.1 Gammaproteobacteria bacterium
CCGCCGTTGGTCGTTTGCCGAGCATGTCCAGTTCAATGCAGTGGTCTTCGGCGGTGATTTCGGCGCCCGCCTCGCGCAGTTTTTCCAGTACCGCGTCGAGACACAGCGGTTCGGTATTACGCAGCCGTACCTTGCCGCCAGTGGCCGCAGCGGCTACCAGGAAGGTGCCGGTTTCGATGCGGTCGGGGATGATGGTGTGGCTGCCGCCGTGCAGTTTTTCCACCCCTTCGATGGTGATGGTGTCGGTGCCGGCGCCTTCTATACGCGCGCCCATGGCGCTGAGGCACAACGCCAGGTCGGTAATCTCCGGTTCGCGCGCGGCGTTTTCCAGTACCGTGGTGCCTTCCGCCAGGCAGGCGGCCATCATCAGGTTTTCGGTGCCGGTGACGGAAACCAGGTCGAAGAAAAAGTGTGCTCCCTGCAGGCGGCCGGCCCGGGCCCTGATGTAGCCGTCTTCGATATCGATCTCGGCGCCCATCGCTTTCAGGCCCTGGATGTGCAGGTTGACCGGGCGGGAGCCAATGGCACAACCACCCGGCAGCGAGACTTCGGCTTCGCCAAAGCGGGCCAGCAGCGGACCCAGTACCAGGATCGAGGCGCGCATGGTCTTGACCAGTTCATAGGGCGCCAGCAGTTCGGTGATCGCGGAATTGTCCGCCACCAGGGCCATGTTGTCGCTGAGCTCGAAACGGGTGCCGAATCGCCCCATCAGTTCCAGCGTGGTGGTGATGTCGCGCAGGTGCGGAACATTGCGGATGGTTACCGGTTCGGCGCTGAGCAGGGTGGACGCCAGTATCGGCAGCGCAGCATTCTTGGCCCCGGATACGGCGATCTCGCCGTGCAGCGGCCCATTACCCATGATTCGTAATTTATCCATTCGGGACTCTTTGATTTGACCGCGTGCGTGCAGCGAACGCCGGAAGTTATTTCTGACCCTGCACGGTTGCAAAGGCTTCCACGATACGATCGATTTGCTCAGGACTGTGCGCGGCGCTGACGCTGCAGCGCAGCAGGCTGTCGTCGCTGGGGGAGGCCGGTGGCATGACCAGGTTGACGTAGGCACCGTGCTGCAGCAGCCGGTTCCACCAGTCGATGGCCTGGTTGCGGTCCTTGATGGTAACGGCAACCACCGGGCTGACTTCGGGACTGACCTGGAGTCCAAGTGCCGTGAGCCCGTTGTACAGTCGATGGGCATTGGCCCACAGTCGGTCACGCAGTTGCGGACGTTCCTGCATCAGGCGCAGCGCGGCGCGTGTCGAGGCGATCACCGAGGGTGAAGGGGAGGCCGTGAAAATATAGGAACGGATGGCAAAGCGGATGGCGTTCAGCTGGTCGTGGTTGCTGACGCAGTAGCCGCCGATGGCGCCGAGACTTTTACTGAAGGTGCCGACCACGAAGTCCACGTCATCCTCCACGCCGGCCGCTTCCGCCACGCCGCGGCCGTGCTCGCCCAGCATGCCCAGCGAGTGTGCCTCGTCGACCAGCAGCAGGCCGCCATACTTGCGCTTGACGGCCGCGATCTCGGCCAGCGGCGCCTGGTCGCCCATCATGCTGTAGATGCCCTCGACAATGATCAGCGTGTTCTCGATACGGTCGCCGAGACGCCGCAGCCGCTTGTCGAGATCGGCGGGATCGTTGTGCCGGAAGCGGATGATATCGGCGCCACCCAGGCGCACGCCGTCATAGATGCTGGCGTGGCTGTCGGCATCCAGCACAATGACATCACCGGGTCCGGCCAGCGTAGAGCCCATACCCATGGTGGCTGCATAGCCTGTGGAAAACACGATCGCGTGCCGGCGGTCGAAGAAGGCGGCCAGCTCGTTTTCCAGTGCCACGTGTCCGGCAAAGGTGCCGTTGGCCATACGCGAGCCGGTGGTGCCGGTACCCAGCTCGTCGATGGCCTGCTTGGCCGCTTCCAGGCATTCAGGTTCAAAGGTCAGCCCGAGGTAATTGTTGGTGCCCGCCAGGATGACCTGGTGGCCATTGACGATGGCTTCGGTAGAGGACAGCAGTTTTTCGGTGACTGCACCAAAGGGCATTACGCCCAGCTGCTGCAGCTCGGCCTGGATATCAACAATGGGCTGGAACTTGTCGAACAGGCTCATGGTCAGGGGTTGAGTTTTTCCAGCGCCAGCGCGAGGTCGTGTACAGTGCGGATGTCCGGCAGGATATTGAGCGGGATCGACATGTCGAAGTGATCCTCCAGCTGCTCGATCAGCTCCATGACCTGCAGCGAGGTCAGGCCGAGCTCGGTGACCAGCTCGCTCTCTTCGTTGAGCAGGATGCCCTGTTTTGCGAACGGCTTGAGTATCGCAAAGATATTCGCCAGGTATTCGTTGTAGTCAGGCATGGAGAAACGTTTGTCCGGATGCAGTTAACGGAAAATTGACGCGGCCTGCACAAGCCGCTAGATTCGGAACGCTGAATTGTACTTGGAGTTGGGCGGCGGTGCTACGGGCGGCCGTCATACACAAGCCGGGATCCATGAATCGACCAGTCACCACCCCATCCGACCCGGCTACCGGTCCTGATGAAGCAAACCCCGTCGTATGGCTGGTTACCGGCTACCGGGCCGGGGAGCGCAGCCAGATCCTGGCGCTGGCAGAGGCGCTGGGCTGGCCGTTTGAACTCAAAACGCTCAGTTACCGCAAAAGCGAGTTTCGCACCAGCCTGTTCCGGGGCAGCGACCTGCGCGGGGTGCGCCTGCAGCAGTCCAGCGAGCTGGCGCCGCCCTGGCCGGACCTGGTGATCTCTGCCGGTATGCGCAATGAGCCGGTCGGGCGCTGGATTCGCAAACAGTCCGGTGGCAGAACCCGGCTGGTGCACATCGGCCGGCCCTGGGCCGCGCCGGATCGTTTCGACCTGGTCATCACCACGCCCCAGTACCGCCTGGCCACACACGAGCGCGTGCTGCAGAATGCCATGCCGCTGAACCAGGTTACGCCGGAACGGCTTGCGGAACAGGGGCAGCGGCTTTTACCGCGCGTTGAGCACTTGCCGAAGCCCTTCACCGGCGTAATCCTGGGTGGTAACAGCGGTCCCTACACGCTGGGGCCGAAGAACGCGGCGCGCATTGCGCGGCAGGCCGACCGGATGGCCGCACAGCGCAACGGTTCCCTGCTGATATCGACCAGCGCGCGCACTTCGCAGGCGGCCATCCAGGCGTTTCAGCAGCATCTCGAGGTGCCTCACTACCTGTATCACTGGCAACCCGACGATGACAGCAATCCCTATTTCGGTATCCTCGCGCTGAGCGACGAACTGGTTGTCACCGCAGACAGTATTTCCATGCTGGGCGAGGCCTGCGCAACCGGCAAAGCGCTGTACATGGCGGACCTGGGTGGCTACGGCTATCCCATGCGCCCGGAGTGCCCTGCGGGGGTGGATTTCCGGCTGACCGGGCTGACCTACAGCTGGCTGATGCGTTTCGGACCGCTACGCCTCAGCCGTGATATTCGCCTGGTGCACCGGCAGTTGCTGGCCGAAAAGCGGGCGGTATGGCTGGGTCAGCCGCAACCATCGCCGGCCACCGGTGGCCTGTCGGATATGCAGCGCGCGGTGAGTCGGGTGCGTGCGCTGTTTGGTTATTCCTGAGCGATCGGCGGCGCGGTTTTCTGCAGAATTGCACCGCCATCCTGCAGGCGGTAGACCCGATCGGCGGAATCCACCAGCGCGGTCTGGTGTGATATCGCCAGTATGGTCAGCCTGCCGCGCAGGTCCTGCATGGTCCTGCCGATGGCGGCTTCGTTCTCGGGGTCCAGCGCGCTGGTGGCCTCGTCCAGTATCAGCAGTTTCGGTTTGTGCACCAGCGCGCGGGCAATCATGATCCGCTGCCGTTGTCCGCCGGACAGTTTGGTGCCGCGTTCGCCGACGGTGCTGTGTATGCCCCGGGTCATGCTGGCCACGAACTCCCAGGCACCGGCATCCTGCAGGGCCTGCACCGCGTCCTGTTCGCTCAGTTCCGGGTCATCCAGGGTGATGTTGTGCAGCACCGAATCGTGCAGCAGCAGGGTTTCCTGCGGTACGTAACCGATCATGTGACGCCAGGCTTTCAGACTCAGTTCGTCTAGCGGGATGCCGTCGATGGACACGGTTCCCGTTTTTGGCCGCAGCAGGCCGATCACCAGGTCGACCACCGTGGTTTTGCCCGATCCTGATGGTCCGATCAGGGTGGTCAGGCAGCCGGCGGGTATCTCGATCGTAAGGTCGGTCAGTACCGGGTTGTCATCGTAGGCAAAGCTGACGGCGTCCAGCCGCACCGATTGTTCCAGGGTCGGCTGTCTGCCGGTACCCAGTACTTCGCGGGCCTGTTCGGCTTCGTGGATGGTCTCCTTCAGTGACCAGAAGGCGCTTTCTCCCAGCACCATTTTCTGGTACTGCTTCTGTACCTTGCCCATCTGGCTGAGCATCTTGCCCAGCAACGCGACCAGCACCAGCACGGTCGCAAAGGGCATGTCGAACTTCACCAGCGCCACGTACATGCCCAGCGCAATGATGATGGTGAACATCTCTTCCTGCGCGGAGCTGAGCAGGGCCGTGCTGAACACCTGTTTCTGCAGTGCCCTGTTGAGCTTGGAAGTCTTGAGCGCGAGCACCGTGTCGGCCAGGTGTTCCCTGGCCATGGCCTTGAGCGGTTTCACGGACTGCAGGGTGTCGGTCAAACGGGTCAGCAGTGCAATCAGCAGGCTGGTCTGCCGTTTGCCGGCCTTGCGCGCCATGCGCACCAGGAAGTGGGATATGCCGATGATGACTGCACCGGCGCCAAGGCTGACCAGGGTGGCTTTCCAGGAGACTGCGACTGCGACTGAACCATAGATGACCGCCTGGATCAGCAGGGTGATCACCGTGGCGCCGTTGACGAAGGAATCCGACGAACGCTGTGACTCGGTGGCCAGGGCATTGGTCAGTTTACCGACCGGCTGGTGCAGGAAATATTCCCACTTCACGCGCAGCACGGCACGCAGCATCTCCAGCCGGAGATCGGTCGCGACCTGTGCCGCGGTGTAGCCCACCTGTTTCTTGGCGACCAGCAGCAACAGGCTTTTCAGGGTGACCGCGACCACAATGATGCTGAGCAGAACGCCGATGGTGGGGTCCAGTCCCAGGTTGGCCAGCGTTTCGTTGACGATGCGTTCCACGTCGTTTTCGGGTTCCGTCGCTGCGCTGTTGTCACCCGTAACGGCATTGTTGCGGATGGCGACATTGAGCAGGGGCAGCAGGGCGGACAGCCCGACACTTTCCGCGATGCCCGCGGACAGCAGGGCCAGCAGCATCAGCGCGGATTGCCAGGGGTACGCACGGAAAAATGTCAGCATCAAACGCATAGGGAGGGGCTCAGCGGGAACGGGTCATTAGGAACCTGCACGGGCAGGGCAAAAACCTGGTGCGGGAATCCCGTTATTCTGATTCAGGCGGTGGGAAATCGCTGTATTCCTCGCGATGGCGACAGATCAGGCCGTCCCGGCGGGCCCGGCCGGTGCCGATTATGCCCTGAGTGACGCGCGGCGACAAATTCAGCGCATCCGGTAAATCAGCAGCCCGGCGGCAACGGAAACCAGCATGACGGGCAGGAAGGCGACCAGCTGGGGTGGCAGGCCGGCGATGGCCCCCCCGGTCTGTATGAGCTGGGAAGCCAGGTAGAACAGGATGCCGACACCGGCGCCGATGGCCAGGCTCTTGCCGAAGGCGTTGCTGCGGGTGCTGCCCAGGCCGGCGCCGATGGGGGTCGCCAGCAGCACCATGGCGCCCGCCGTCAGGGGCAGGGAGACCCGCTGCCAGAACAGTTGCTCGATGCGTTCCGAGACCTGTTGCGTGGACTTCAGGTAGCCCGAGTATTCGTAAAGCCCGCTGGGTGTCATGCCGGAGGTGGACAGGGGCAGGGCGGGGAGTTCATCGCGCGACCAGAACGGTCCCATTTCCAGGTGGTCGAGGTGCTGGCTCCTGAGTTGATTGCCTACCAGCGATTTCTGCCCGACATCGAGCAGATCCCAGCGCCGGCTTTTGTTCAGCCGGGCACGGCTGGCGTAGACAAAATTCAGCAGCCGGCCCGTTTTGTCGAACTCGTACAGGTAGATGCTGCGCGGTGCATTGCTGTGTTTCAGGGTGCGCACATTGAAGAAACTGTTGCCGTTGTTGGACCACAGCCCCTTGCCTCGCAGCAGGTTGGCCTTGTTGGTGCGGATGAGTATCTTGCGGATTTCCGCCTGCTGGTAGAGTGGGGCAGCGATAAATTCACTGACAGCATACAGTGCGATGACCAGCGCCAGCGCGGGTATGGCGACCGAACGGAAGAAACGCAGCAGTGAAACGCCCGCTGCGCGGATGGCGATGATTTCGCTGTTCCTGTTCAGTCCGGCCAGTGCCAGCAGCGAGCCCAGCAAAATAATAACCGGCGCCAGATCCATCGAACGCTGTGGCAGGGTGTAGAGCACAAAGTGCAGGGCGTCCAGCGTCCGGTAGTGCTCGTTGACGCGGTCCAGTTCTTCGATGAAGGCCAGCAGCCCGAAGATCGCGGAGACGACCACCCAGATCAGCAGCCAGCCTTTCACCAGTTTCCACGCGATGTAGCGGTCGAGGCAGCCCATGAGCGCGCTATCCCATCCTGCGCTTCAGCGCCGGCAGCCCGGTGAGGGCGACGAACAACAGCAATGGCAGGGCGTATACCCACCACAGGCCGGGGAAGGCGGGGATGCGACCATCCGCTACCCAGCTGCGTGCGGCGCTGGTGAGGATGAACAGGCCGACATAGACCAGGATGGCCACCACGAAGCTGTAATAGCGGCTTTGCCGGGGTGAGCTGCGGCTTAGTGGAACGGCGACCAGGGCAAGCACCAGCGTCGCCAGCGGTGTGGAAGTGCGCCACTGGTATTCGGCGATATCCTTGGCGGCACGCGATTCGGCCAGGCTGGCAGTGGGTTCCGCCTTGCGCCGATAACTGACGTCTTTGGTTACGTCCGGGATGGGCACCACCAGTTCGCCGAACTTGAGCGTAGTATCCTGGCTACCCTGCTGGTCGAGCACATAACTGTAGCCGTCGTGGAACACGAAACTGCGTTGTTCACCCACGCTGACCGGCGGTAGTAATGCCTCCCGGGCCCAGGTCACCTGGATTTTCCCGTCCTTGTCACTTTGCAGAAAAACTTCCTTGAGCCGGCCGTGCTCCTGGTCTACACCGCGTGCAAACAGCACGTATTTGCTGCCCTGCAACTCGGTAAAGCGGCCGGGTTCAATCCGGCGTATATCGAATTCAGCGCGTGCTTCTGCCTCGATCTGGTAACTCTCCCGGTAGGCCCAGGGTCGCGCATACAGGGAAATGATGCCGACCACCACCGCCACCAGCAGGGACAGCAGGGTGATGGAGCGAATGATCCGGAACTCGCCGAAGCCGGTGGCCTGCATGGCGATCATTTCCGAGTCGCGGTACAGGCGGCTCAGGGTGGCAATAATGGACAGGTACAGCGCGGTCGGTAGCAGCACCTCCATGGCGATGATGCTGTTCAGCCCGATCAGGCGTGCCACGATGGACAGCGGCACTTCGCCTTCGGCCGCCTGGGTCAGTTTGACGCCCAGGCTGTAGCCGGTGAACACGATGATCAGCAACGCCATGCCGAGAAACATGGGCTTGATGATTTCGGCGGTAATGTAGCGGTTCAGGAGCAAGAATTTTCCTGTCGGTGGTGCGGGTGACTGGACGGCCATTGTACCGGATTTGGACGCCTGTGAGCGGGCGCTGCAGTCCGGCGTTGATTCAGGTAAGCTCGCGATTTTCCATGCGGGTCGATCCGGCGAGTGGACGAACCAGTACAAGGCAGCAGTGCCGGACCCTCGACCTGGCTGCTGACCGGTCACAAGGCGGGGGACAATGCGCAGGTCCGGGCGCTGGCCGAGGCACTGGGCTGGCCCTGTACCGTCAAACGTTTCCGCTACCGGCGCTACGAGTTGCTCACCAACCGCTTGCTGGGTGCCACGCTGGCGGGCATCGAGCAGTCGGCTTCCAGTGAGTTGAACCCGCCCTGGCCGCAACTGGTGATTACCGCCGGACGGCGCAATGAGCCCGTGGCGCGCTGGATAAAGGCGCGTTCACCGGCAACCCGGCTGGTGCACATCGGGCGCCCCTGGGCGCCGCTGGACTGCTTTGACCTCATTGTAACTACCCCGCAGTATTTCCTGCCGGATCAGCCCAACGTACTGCACAACCATTTACCGCTGCACAGTGTCAGCAACGAATCCCTGACGCAGGCCGCCGGACAGTGGCGCGCACGCCTGGAACCTTTACCTCGCCCCTGGATCGCGCTGCTGGTGGGCGGCGATAGCGGGCCCTTCGTATTTACACCGCAAAAAGGCCGTGTGCTCGGACAACGGGCAAACCGCCTGGCACAGGAATGCGGCGGCAGCCTGCTGGTCAGCAGCAGTGCACGAACCCCGGCCTCCTCGTTTGCAGCGCTGCAGGCAGCAATCAGTGTACCCGCCCATGTTCATACCTGGCGCGCGGACCAGGATGAAAATCCCTACCTGGCCTACCTGGCACTGGCTGACCGGCTGATAGTGACGGGGGAAAGCATGTCCATGCTGACCGAAGCGGCCTGGACTGCCAAGCCGTTGTATATCTTTGACCCGGGGGATGCCGGCGCCTGGTGGCACCACCTGCATAATTTTCGCTTCAAACCGCTGAGCCATCATTTCGCCATGCGTTTCGCACCGCGACGTATGCACCGCGACGTCGGCAGGATCCAGCAGCAGCTGGTGCTGGATGGCCGTGCCGTGTGGCTGGGTGATTCTTTTCCCGACGCGGTAAGCCCGGGGATGCCCGACGATACCGAACGAGCGGCTGCGCGGGTGCGCGCATTGTTTACGCATTAGCCCGATCCGGGCTGTCTGTTTCCTTCCGGAAAATCAACCGAATAGCTGGCACACCTGTATCGGTGCTGCGTTGCATCGTCCACCGATGACCGGTATTTGCTGCATTCCCGGCGTTGACAGCCTTCCCGCCATACGTTGAGACTCAACGGACAACAGGGTAGTTGGCAACAAACATCGCAAGGAGCAGGGGGGCCGGTCTGTTTGTGCATAATGCCGTAAAAACGTATCTATGGTGGCTGCCTGTGCTGCTGTTCGCAGCCGGGTTCGGTGCGCAGTGCCGTGCCGATGCGCTGGACTGGCTGGACAGCCGGGCGACGGACGACGGCAGTTATACCACGGCGGCGGATCCGGCCACGCCGTTTCAGGCAACGGCCGAAGCGTTGCGCGCGTTCAGCGCGGCCGGTGCCGGCGCCCGCGCGGGGATTCCGGCGGCCCGCGCGTTTCTGTTCGCGAACCCCGCGCGCAATACCGAATATCTTGCCCGACAGATCCTGCTGGAACCGGTCGATGCCGGCACCCCGGACCGGCTGGCTGAACTGCTCGCCCGTCAGCAACCACCGCCACCGTTCGGTGACGGTGGCTTCGGAGACGCGGCCGATACGCCTTCCACCGTGCTCGATACCGCTTTCGCACTGCAGGCACTGGCGGCCCGTGGTCAGACGGGCCGGCCCGAACTGGCATCCGCCCTGGGTTTGCTGTTGAATCGCCAGCGTGCGGACGGGGGCTGGTCGGACGGCGTCAACCTGTCGTCTGTCTACCTGACTGCGCTGACCATGCGCGCCCTGCAGTCCTACCGGGACCGCTACGCGCTGGACGATGCGCTGGACCGCGCTGCACAGTTCCTGCTCTCGCAGCGTGACGCCGACCACCTGATCGGCACCACCGCCGAGACCGCGCTGGCGCTGCTGGCGTTTGCGCCGCAGCTTTTTGACACCGCTATATACCAGGACACGGTCACCACCCTGCGCGCCGCCCAGGCGGCGGACGGCTCCTGGGACGCGAGTGTGTACACCACGGCGCTGGCGTTGCGCGCCCTGGCCGCGCTGGCCTCGGCAACGCCCGCCAATCCGGACCTGGCCAGGGTCAGCGGGGTGATTACCGACGCCGTGGACGGAACGCCGCTGCAAGGTGCCCGTGTCACCCTCCGGGGTACGGAAGATCGCACGACCACGACCGCCGCCGACGGATCGTACCGGATCGCAAACGTAGCGCCGGGCGAGATTGGTCTGCGCGTCGAGCAGGCGGGCTACCTGGTGATCAGCGGCCGCGAAACCGCCACGGCGGGTGGCCGCGTGACATTCAATGCAGCACTGCCGCGCGATCCGCAGCCGCGCTTGCTGACGGTCACCGGGCGGGTGGTGGACGCCGCCGGCCAGGCGGCATTGGCCGGGGCCCGCCTGCGCGTAATCGATAGCGGCACGGTCACGCAAAGCGCAGGCGATGGCCGCTTCTCCCTGGCCGGCCTGGCCGCGGGCAACTACCTGGTCCAGGTCGAGGCGACGGATTTCCTTCCCGCACAATTTTCGGTCGCCGCCGCCGCGGGCGGCAGCCTGGACGTGGGCCTTATCAGCCTGAAGCGCGTGGCGGGCAATGACAGCGGCATACGCGGGATGGTGACCGACGCCCTGACCCGGGCGCCGCTGCGTGGCGTGACCATCACCGTGAACGGCAGCGACAGCCTGTACAGCGCGGCCGACGGGCGTTTTGAACGGCGTCCCGTGC
>DRQL01000054.1 GCA_011371465.1 Gammaproteobacteria bacterium
ATCCATTTATCTGTATCCGTGTAATACGTGTAATCGGTAGTGCGCGTATCATCCCCAATAACATTCCCGGTCTCCACCACCTTTGCCGGATTTCCGTAACTGTCGTAACCTGAGTAGTCGGTGCGGTATACACCACCCTCTCGCCAGATTTCCCGACTTAACAGAATCGGGGCAACCGTGGCACTATCAACTTTTGCAGTACTGCGACCATGCCAGTAATTTTCACCGGATATCTGCTGAGAGCCCCAGTTATTGATTTCCTGTTCAACCAGAATACCGGCCTGATCGTAGGTCTCACGACTGAGCAAAAGACCTATTTTCCATACATCCCCACTGAAATTCCCTGAATAGCCAAAGTGCTGGTACTCATATCTTCCATTGGGTGCCGTAATGGTGGTTTTATCAAGTGCTGAACCTCTGTCAATCGCCGGTTCATAGTTATAGATCCAGGTTCCCGGACTGATATTTGTACCGCCAATCGTTTTCCGGTCGATAGCAGCTGTAGGAAACGTCGTATCCGCAGGATTGAAGTAAACGTGTTTGTAGGTGTAATCAATTGTACCCCCATAGGGGTAGGTCACCTGCTTGAGAGAAAAGCTGCCGGCCAGACCAGGCGTACCCAAAAGCGGGTAGTAATCATATTTCCAGGATTTATTGTCGGGCCGAACAACTTCTGTCAACTGTTCCTGGCCATCTGCCAGACCTGCTATCGCGCTATACCTGTATTGCCATGTCTGGGCATTTGCAGTGATACTACTGAGGCGCACTGCGCTTGTCCCGTCAAAGTCGTAGTTGAATTGGACAAGTCGGCCATCGCTTCCCGTTACTGTGTCGATATAGGTAAACCCGCCACCTGTCTTGTAAGCAATATCAATTCGATTTCCGTTGGTATCCTCGATACGGCTGGTATACCAGCTTACTTCGGTCCCGTTATCCTCGTATTGATCCATGGTATAAACCGTGCCATCCGGCCCGGTAACCACAAGTCCCGCAACGCCACATTCCGCTTTCCAACGACTACGTGTAATCAGGTAAGCGTTCGGGTCATTCGCCAGAAACAGGATTTCGCGTCCTCCGTCGGGTTTTTCCAGCGAAGGGTTATTGGCAACCGAGACGCCCCACAGGTCTTGCGTGCAGATTTTGTCAGCATCTCCGCTGGCAACCACAATGCGGCCGAAATGCATCGACCAGCCGATACCATTTACATTGCGGTCTCCGACATTGTCCTGCACGCTGTTGTAGACACGATTGACAACAATATCCAGTCCGCCATTACCCGGAATCTTCAAGTCAACATAGCTGAGCGACACGCTGCCAGAGAACGGGTCTATATATTCATTGAAATTCTGATTTAGCGAGTCTTTGAAAGGATTAATGCCCGGCTCCGCATAGTAGTCCCGAATCGCTTCAGCGGACGCCGGCGATGCGAACCCAAGCAGAGCCACAAACAGAATGCTTTTGATCACTTTCACTGGAACGGCAACCAACCTGCAATGCATAATATTTCCATATTCATGTCACGCGGCGTCCTGCAGCCGGTGACAGTGGCAATAGCATTCCTGCTTAATGCGTTGTTGAATTCGAAACTGCTGGAACGCCGGGCGTTGGTCGCTCGATGGGGATATGTACGACAGCGGGCGCTACCGCCGGCTTGGTGCGAACTTTCGCGCGCGATTGGGATGTCGCCTCAGGTGACTCAGCCGGTTTGCTCGCTTCATCTACAACTGAGGGCGCCGACATCGCAGACGCGATCGATCTGTCGTGAGTGGCTAACAGCATACAGGCTAAAAACAGGTATTGAACACGCATTGACGTTCCCCCAAAAGTCTATGCTTTTTTTATTCAGTGGCTGCACGCGAACCGGAGATAGCACACAGAGCCGCTACCTAATTGATAACATTGATAGCCCATACGATCAATGATTTCTGCAAATTTCCCACTGGAAAAACTACCGCACAGGCAGTTCTGAAACGAAAAACAGGCTAGAGGAATAACCTCTAACCTGTTGTTTTTACTGCACTAATATTGGTAGCGGGGGCTGGATTTGAACCAACGACCTTCGGGTTATGAGCCCGACGAGCTACCAGGCTGCTCCACCCCGCATCAGACGTCGCGCATTTTAAGGTGTTAACGGCGTAGCCGCAAGGGGTAACGCAGGTTTATTTACCGCTACCGGTCACCACTGGTCCACCGACCGGCATAAGGTCCACAGCAAGCTCCCGGCTGGTATTCTGCGAATATGCCTGCACAATAGGCTGACCACCACTATGGCAACGTGAATCCCGACCCGCCAGTATCCGGGTTGGTACAAAAACAACCGGTACCACAAACAGACGCGCCATGATAATCGCAATGAAACACTTGCACCCGGCGGACACAGACCGGGCTTCTTCCTCTGGACACAGCGGCAGAAAATCTCCAGCCAGCCTGTCGCTCACGGTTCATCTGCTCATTGTCCTGCTGCTGGCTGGCTGCGCGACGACGAATCAGGGCTACATCGACAGGCTGACCCGCACATCGGGATTCGAACGACTCCTGGTGCAGGGCGGAGAGTTCGAACACGTGGTATGGCTGCACCGGCCTGCACAGGCTACCCGGCGCCTGCACATTTACCTGGAAGGCGACGGCAGTCCCTGGATCGGGCACCTGTGGATTGCCTCTGACCCCACTCCGGCAAAACCGCTAATGCTGAAGCTGATGAAGATGGACAATACCCCCAGTGTCTATCTCGGGCGCCCCTGTTATTTTGGCATGGCCGGCCAGCCATCCTGCAACTCCCGCTACTGGACCTATGCGCGATACTCGGAATCCGTGGTCGACAGCATGCAACAGGCCCTTGACCGAGTCATCAGGCAGACGGACACTGCCGAGCTGATATTCATGGGACACAGTGGTGGTGGAACCCTGGCCATGCTGCTCGCGGAAAGATTTCCCCAAACACGCGCCGTAGTCACACTTGCAGGCAACCTCGACACCGACCGCTGGACAAGATGGCACGGCTACCTGCCGTTGCGTGAGTCATTGAACCCCGCTGCGCGCACACCGCTTTCTGCAGATATTTACCAGTTACACCTGGCCGGCGCCAGGGACCAGGTTGTTCCGCCGGCCCTGATCGAGCCGGTAGTCGCAAGACAGCCCGGCGCTCATCTTCAAATTATTCCCGGCTTCGATCACACCTGCTGCTGGGGAGAGATCTGGCCTGACATCCTGCAAACACTGAACCGCCAGGCAGACACCCCGCGGCCGGAAACGTGACGTGCGGCACGGCCGCGACCGCGCCTCCGGTCAGCCGATCACCTGGCTGCAGAGCGCCATCAAACCGCCCGGGAACAGGCCCAGCAACAGTATCGCCAGCCCATTGGCGGTCAGGCCGAAGCGCAGATCGAAATGCGGGGCCAGTGGCTGCTCGTCCTCGGCCTTGTCGAAATACATGACCTTGATGATACGGATGTAATAATAGGCACCGATCACGGAGAAAAACACGGCAACGGCAGCCAGCCAGATCATGTCGATATCGACCACCGCCTGCAGCACCGACAGCTTGGCGTAGAAACCAACCGTCGGCGGCACGCCCGCCATCGAGAACATCAGGATCAGCATCATGAAAGCAAACCAGGAATTGCGCTGGTTCAGGCCCTTGAAGTCGTCGATCTCATCCGCCTCGAACCCCGCCCGGCTGAGCAGGATGATCATGCCGAAAGCGCCGGCCGCCATCAGTGCGTAGGTAATGATATAGAACATGGCTGCGGCGTAGCCCTGCCCGGTGCCCGACAGGATACCCAGCAGCAGGAAGCCAACGTGCGAAATGGTCGAGTAGGCCAGCATGCGTTTCAGGTTGGTCTGCGCGATCGCCACCACGTTGCCGATCGCCAGCGACAGTACCGCCAGTGCCACCAGCATCCCCTGCCACTCGGACTGCAGCGCACCGAGGGATTCCACCAGCAGCCGCATCACCATGGCAAACGCAGCGATCTTGGACGCACTGCCGATAAACAGGGTAACCGGTGTCGGTGCGCCCTGGTAGACATCCGGCACCCACATGTGAAACGGCACGGCACCCAGCTTGAAGGACAGGCCGACCACGATGAACGTTGCGGCAAAGACCAGCGGGGCAGTGGCTTCCTGCCCTTTCAGGGTATCCGCAATCAGGCCAATATCCAGCGTGCCGGTCAGACCGTACAGGATGGACATCCCGTACAGCAGCATGCCGGACGCCAGCGCGCCCAGCACAAAATATTTCATGGCGGCTTCGGAACAGGGATACGAATCCCGGTTAAAGGCCACCATCGCATACAGCGACAGGGACAGCAGTTCCAGGCCCAGGTAGACCGTCAGCAGGCTGTGCGCGGAGACCAGGATCATCATGCCCAGCATGGCAAACAGGCCCAGCACATAGTATTCGCCCCGGAACAGCTTGCGTTCCACCAGGTAGTGGCGCGAGTACAGGAACGCCAGGAAGGTCACCAGGTAGATAAACACTTTCAGGGTACTGCCCATGGCGTCCGCGATATAGGTGCCGAAGAACGCCAGTTCGCCCTGCCCGCTGCCGGTCGTCATGGTGATGATCGCAGCGAATACCAGCGTGAACTGCGCCAGCCAGTAACTGATCGCGCGCTCCCGGTCACTGATGAACAGGTCCAGCACCAGGATCACGCAGGTCATCGACAGCACGAAGATTTCGGGCAGGATCAGCATAAATTCAGCAGGAGCAACGATCATGGGTTTCCCTTACAGCTTCGATACCGAAATGTGAGCGACCAGGTTCTGGATACTGGCCTGCATCACCTCCACCAGCGGCGCCGGCCACAGCCCGAACAACAGCACCATGAACACCAGGCTGCCGAGAATGACGATTTCACGCCCGTTGACATCCTGCAGCGCTGCCACGCTGTCGTTGGCGACTTCACCGAACATCACGCGTTTGACCATCCACAGGGTATAGGCCGCCCCCAGTATCAGGGTGGTCGCCGCCAGGAAGGCGATCCAGAAACTGGCCTTGAAACTGGCAAGGATCACCATGAACTCACCGACAAAACCGGAAGTACCCGGCAACCCGGCGTTGGCCATGGCAAACAGCATCATGAAGGCGGCAAACACCGGCATGGTATTCGCGACCCCGCCGTAGTCGGCGATCTCGCGGCTGTGCATGCGGTCATACAGGACGCCGACACACAGGAACATGGCCGCGGAGATAAAGCCGTGCGACACCATCTGCACCATACCGCCTTCCATGGCCATCACCGACCCCTGGCTGCTGCCGCCGTGGTTGTCCATGATGGTGAAGATGAGAAAAAATCCCAGCGTCGCAAAACCCATGTGTGCAATCGATGAATAGGCAATCAGTTTTTTCATGTCCTGCTGCACCAGCGCCACGAAACCGATGTACACCACCGCGGTCAGCGACATGAAGATGATCAACCAGTCCAGCTCGTTACTGGCGTCCGGTGTGATGGGCAGGCTGAAACGCAGGAAACCGTAACCACCGATTTTCAGCATGATGGCGGCCAGGATTACCGAACCGCCGGTAGGCGCCTCCACGTGCGCGTCCGGCAGCCAGGTATGTACCGGCCACATGGGCACCTTGACCGCAAACGCCAGCAGGAAGGCCAGGAAGATCAGCACCTGCTCCGTCAGACCCAGCTTGAGCACGTGGAAATCGAGGATCGAGAAACTGCCCGACTGGGTATACATGTAGATCAGCGCCACCAGCATGAACACCGAACCCAGGAAGGTGTACAGGAAAAACTTGATGGTCGCGTACACGCGCCGCGGCCCGCCCCAGATGCCGATGATCAGGAACATCGGGATGAGCATGCCTTCCCAGAACACGTAGAACAGCATGGCGTCCAGGGCGGCGAACACGCCGTTCATCAGGCCTTCCATGATCAGGAAGGACGCCATGTACTGCGCCGGGCGTTCCTTGATCACTTCCCAGCCCGCCAGGATCACCAGCACGCTGGTAAAGGTAGTGAGGATGATCAGCGGCATGGAAATACCGTCGATACCGAGCTGGTAGTAAATGTTGAACGCCGGCACCCAGGAAGCCTTTTCCTGGAACTGCATCTCCGCCGTGCTGACGTCAAAGCCGGTGTACAGGAACAGGCTGGCCAGGAACGTGATGACAGCCACGGCCAGCGCCAGCGGACGCGGGTTCAGGCTCGGCCACTGGCTGGTGGCGAGCACCAGCAGGCCGCCGACAATCGGCATCCAGATCACCAGACTGAGCAACGGAAACTCACCCATCAATTAACCCTTTTCATAAATCGCGTCATGCGCCCGGTGCGAACCAGATAAACCAGCTCAACAGCACCAGCAGACCGACGATCATGCTGAACGCATAGTGATACAGGTAGCCGGATTGCAGCTGACGAACGACACCGGACAGCCAGCCGACCACCCGGGCGCTGCCGTTTACCAGCAGACCGTCGATCAGCAGCACATCACCCAGTTTCCACAGCGTCCAGCCGGTACCGCGCGCGCCGCCGGCAAAGAAAATCTCGTTGAAGCGGTCAAAGCCGTACTTGTCGAGCATGAAGCGGTAGACCAGCTGGAAACGCTGCGCCAGTTGCTCTGCAATCGAAGGCTTCTGCGTATAGATGAACCAGGCCGTGCCCAGGCCCGCCATGGCCAGCCAGAATGCCGGGCCGGTCAGGCCATGCAGGATGAACGCACTGGTGCCGTGGAATTCCTCGGCCAGGTGACCCACTACGTCGTGTGTGTGACTGACGAAAATCGCATTGCCGAAGTAGTCGCCAAACACGACCGGGTCGATCCAGTAGCCCGCCACCACGGATGGGATCGCCAGCAGGATCAGCGGCACGGTCACCACCGCCGGGGTTTCGTGCAGGTGTGCACGGGTGTGCTCGTCAAAGCGCTCGTTGGTGTGGAACGCCAGGAAGAACATGCGGAAACTGTACAGGGCGGTAATAAACACACCGGACAGCACTGCCACGTAGGCAAAACCGGAACCGGCGATGTGCGAGGCGTGTACGGCCTCGATGATGGTGTCCTTGGAAAAGAACCCGGCAAACCCCGGGAAACCGATCAGCGCCAGCGAACCGACCAGCGAGGTCCAGTAGGTGATGGGCAGGTACTTGCGCAGGCCACCCATCTTGCGGATATCCTGCTCATGATGCATGGCGATAATGACCGAACCGGCGGCCAGGAACAGCAAGGCCTTGAAAAATGCGTGGGTCATCAGGTGGAAAATACCCACCGAATAGGCCGAAACGCCCAGTGCCACGGTCATATACCCCAGCTGTGACAGCGTCGAGTAGGCGATCACCCGCTTGATGTCGTTCTGCACCAGTCCCAGGAAGCCCATGAACAGGGCGGTAATGGAACCGATCACCAGCACGAAACTCAAGGCGGTCTCGGACAGCTCGAACAGCGGCGACATGCGCGCCACCATGAAAATGCCGGCCGTGACCATGGTGGCAGCGTGAATCAGAGCGGAAATCGGCGTCGGGCCTTCCATGGAATCCGGCAGCCACACGTGCAGGGGCACCTGCGCGGATTTACCCATGGCGCCGATGAACAACAGGATGCAGATCACCGTCATGGCGGACCATTCCGCACCGGGGAAAATCTCGATGGTGCTGCCGGCCATGGCCGGTGCCGCGGCAAACACCTCGGCATAGTCCAGTGTATTGAAATACATCACGATGGCGGCAATACCCAGCAGGAAACCGAAATCACCGACACGGTTGACCAGGAAGGCTTTCAGGTTGGCGTAGATCGCCGACGGCCGCTTGTACCAGAACCCGATCAACAGGTAGGACACCAGCCCCCCCGCTTCCCAGCCGAAAAACAGCTGCAGGAAATTATTGGACATGACCAGCATCAGCATCGAGAAGGTA